>CAIYZB010000107.1 GCA_903930545.1 uncultured Alphaproteobacteria bacterium | reverse complement strand
TGGTGGCCGGGTCGACCTTGAGGAACTTGTCCAGGAAGGTCTGGGTATAGAAGAAGGCCGTGTACCAGACCGCCCCCTGAGCCGACATGATGGCAAACAGGGCCAGAAGGACGATCTTCAGGTTCTTCCACTGGCCGAAGGATTCCGTGAAGGGCGAGGTGGCGACCTGACCTTCCTCCTTCATCTTGGCGAAGGCCGGGCTTTCCGACAGCTTCAGCCGCATCCAGATGGAGATGGCCAGCAGGCCGGCGGAGAACAGGAAGGGGATCCGCCAGCCCCAGGCGTCAAAGGCATCTGGGCCGAAATACTTGCCCAGGATCAGGCGTGTGACGAGGATGACCAGAAGAGCCCCGAACAGGCCGAAGGCGGCAGAGGTCTGGACCCAGCTTGTGGCCCAGCCGCGGCCGTCGGGCTTGGCATGCTCGGCCACATAGATGGCCGCCCCGCCATATTCCCCGCCAAGGGCAAAGCCCTGCAGGATGCGCATCAGGACCAGAAGGGCCGGAGCGAGGATCCCCACCTGCCCATAGGTCGGCAACAGGCCGATGGCGAAGGTTGCCCCGCCCATCAGCAGGACAGTGATCAGAAAGGCCCCCTTGCGCCCGGCCTTGTCGCCAATCCGGCCAAAGACCAGGGCCCCGATGGGACGGAAGGCAAAGCCTGCCCCGAACAGGGCCAGGGCAGCGATATAGCCGGCCGTGTCGTTCAGGCCGGAAAAGAAGGTCTTGGAAATGACGGTGGTCAGGCTTCCGAAGACGAAGAAGTCGTACCACTCAAAGGTGGTCCCGGCGGACGAGGCGGCAATGACCGTGCGCAGCGGTGTTTCACCGGGTGCCGGTGTGCCCGACGTCGTTTCGGCAGAGCTCGCCATGTTCCAGTCCCCCCAAGGTCTTGGTCCAAGGTCTAGCGGTCACGGGGGTTGAGCGCAATTGGCGCGGGGCATGCCCCTCTCCGTCACGCTTCGCGTGCCACCTCCCCCGGAGGGGAGGAATTACACCGGACCAATTGCTCCCCCTCTGGAGGCGCATTCGGCGAAGCCGACTGAGGGGGCTATCAGGCGGAGATAGCCCCTATGGCCGTCATCAGCTCCACAGGCGAGATCGGCTTGCCCACCACGCCGTCCATGCCGGCCTCGAGATAGGCCTGCTTCTGGTGGGACATGACATTGGCCGTGAGCGCGATGATCGGGGTGCGGGCAGATGGGCCATCAAGGTCGCGGATGCGGCGGGCGGCCTCCAGGCCATCAATGCCCGGCATCTGGACGTCCATCAGGATCAGATCGAAACCACCCCGGGCAGCAGCCTCCACCCCCAGCAGTCCATCCTCGGCGGTCTCAACCTCGGCCCCGAGCTGTGCGAGAATGCGTGAGGCAATCATCCGGTTGGTGGCATTGTCCTCCACCACCAGGATCCGCAGATCGCTGAGGACGCCCATCTCGGCCTCCTCACTCGGTGCTCGGGCCTCGACGACGGGTGCAGCGACCTCAAGCCAGAAGGTGGACCCCTCGCCCTCCACAGAGCTGAAGCCGATCCCGCCGCCCATGAGTTCAGCAAGGCGCCGGGAAATGGCCAGGCCAAGACCCGACCCGCCAAACTGCCGGGTCGTGGAGCTGTCGCCCTGGTCAAACCGGTCAAACAGGCGGGGCTGGACATGGGCCGGTATGCCGACCCCGGTGTCGATCACCTCGATCTGGAGACGGGTCCCATTGTCCCCCGGAACCTGCCCGGCCCTCACCGTGACCTGCCCCTTGAGGGTAAACTTGATGGCATTGCCCACCAGATTGAACAGGGCCTGCCTCAGCCTGAGCGGATCAAGACAGACCCAGGTGCCGTCCAGCTGGTAATCGGCAATGAGTTGCAGGCCACGGGCCTCGGCCTGGGGTCGCAGCAAGCGCACCACCCCGTCTATGACCTGCTGCGGATCGACGGGCTCGGGGCGGAGTTCAAGCCGGCCGGCCTCGATCTTGGAAAAGTCGATCACGTCATTGAGCAGGCCGCCAAGCATCTGACCGCAGGCCTGGGCATCCTCCAGCAAGATCCGCCCCTGATCCGTCAGGGGTTCCTGCTTGAGCAGATGCAGCACCCCCATGACCCCGTTAAGGGGGGTGCGGATCTCGTGGCTCATATTGGCCAGAAACCGTGCCTTGGCCTCATTGGCCGCCTCAGCCTCGGCCTGGGCGTCGACCAGAGCCAGCTCGCGAAGCTTGTGCTCGTGATAGTCCTGGACCAGACCCACCCCCCGAACCACGCCGCCGCTGCGGTCTGTGCGGATCTCGTGGAACAGCCGGACCCATCTGAGCTCGCCTGAGCCGTCATCGACCTGACCGTCATAGACCCCCGAGGCCGGGGCATCACCGGCCCGGGCGGACATCAGCCCCGCCAGAATCCGTTCCCGGTCAGCCGGTAGGAGCCTCGGGAAGCAAAGCGTGCGGATGTCTTCGAAGTTTTCCGGAATCGTCCCCATCAGGCTGGTGAACTGGGGACTTGCCCAGAAGGTCTGGCTGGTATGGTCGATCTCAAAGACGGCAGCCTTGGCGGAATCCAGGGCCACCTTGAGGCGGGCCTCATTGGCCTCGGCCGTGATGTGGGCAAGGGCCGCATCCGAGATGTCGTCAATATAGCAGATGATCCCCTGGGTCGTTCCCTGGTCATTGTGCCAGGGCCGGGCCTCCCAGCGGATCCAGTGGTCTCCGCCCTGTCCGTCCTTGAAGCGGTCTTCCTTGCGGGTGACGACCTCGCCCGCCAGGGCCCGGGTCTGGGCGTTCAGGAGACGTTTCGGGCAGGTGGGCCAGACCTCGCGGAGGGTGCGGCCCATATGAGGGCGGCCGTTAAGGCTGAAGGCATCGCGCCAGCGGCGCGAGGTCATCAGATAGCGCAGGTCCTGGTCGAACATGGCCACCGCAAAGGGGGCATTCTCCACCATGGTGGAGAATCGATGTTCGCTGCGCCGCGTGGCGGCATGGGCTGCGGCCACCTCGGCTTCCCGCGCCCGTTCGTCAGTGACGTCCCGGAAGGTCGAAAAGATGTGGCCGTCCGGCGCGCGACGGCTGCGGCCCTCGAACCATCGATAGGTCTCGTTCTTCAGCTTGATCCGGACGACCGCCTCGCTGATGCCATCACGGACAAGGGCTTCGGCCTGGCCATCAAAGATCGGCAGGTCGTCGGCATGGACGAAGTGGCGCGGCCGGCGACCAATGGCCTCGGCCTCGGTCCATCCCGTAGCCTCGACCCAGGCCTGATTGATCAGCCTGATGCCCAGGTCTGGTCCGATGGCGAGCAGCAGCTCGCGACTGTTGAGAAACAGACCCTCAATCAGCGATGCCCGATCCTTGGCGGGCTCCAACTGACCCGAATCGGCCATGACACTCTCCCATTTGGCGGAACCATAGGCTGTATCGCCCGGTTCCGCCTGTGGCGTGATGTCCCGTCCGCCTAGAAGGCGTTCTCGCCGGTGATGGCCCGGCCCAGGATCAGGGCATGGACGTCGTGGGCCCCTTCATAGGTATTGACCGTCTCCAGATTGGAGGCGTGGCGCATGACATGATACTCGCCGGAAATCCCGTTGCCGCCGTGGATGTCGCGAGCTTCACGGGCAATGGCCAGAGCCTTGCCGCAATTGTTGCGCTTCATCAGGCTGATGGCCTCGGGCACCCAGGCGCCATCGTCGATCAGACGTCCCAGGGCGAGGGCCCCTTCAAAGCCCAGGGCGATCTCGGTCTGCATGTCGGCCAGCTTCTTCTGGATCAGCTGACGCGCCGCCAGGGGTTTGCCGAAGACCTTGCGGGTCTGGGTATATTCCCGGCTGGCATGCAGGCAGAACTCCGCCGCCCCCATGGCCCCCCAGGCAATGCCGTAACGGGCCTTGTTGAGGCAGGAGAAGGGACCGCGCAGGCCCGAGACATTGGGCAGCATCTGGTTTTCCGGCACGAAGACATCGGCCAGGGCGATTTCCCCGGTGATGGAGGCGCGCAGAGACAGCTTGTTCTTGATCTGCGGGGTGGTGAAGCCTTCCGAGCCGCGATCCACCAGGAAGCCACGGATTACCCCGTCCAGCTTGGCCCAGACCAGGGCCACGTCGGAGATCGGGGAATTGGTGATCCACATCTTGGCCCCGTTCAGCACATAGCCGCCGGGTGCCTTGCGGGCGACGGTGCGCATGGAGGCCGGGTCAGAGCCGCCATCGGCCTCGGTCAGGCCGAAGCAGCCGATGATCTCGCCCCGGGCCATGCCCGGCAGATACTTCTGGCGCTGTTCCTCGGAGCCGAAGGCATGGATCGGGTACATGACCAGGGAGGACTGGACGCTCATGGCCGAGCGATAGCCGCTGTCGATGGCCTCGACCTCACGGGCGATCAGGCCATAGGCCACGTGATTGACCCCGGCGCAGCCGTATTCTTCCGGCAGCGTCGGGCCGAGGAAGCCCAGGGCCCCCATCTCGTTCATGATCTCGCGGTCGAAGCGCTCCTCGGCATAGGCCGAGACCACCCGGGGCAGGAGCTTTTCGCGGCAATAGGCCCGGGCACTTTCCCAGACCATGCGTTCGTCCTCGGACAGGCGCGAGGCGAGATCGAAGGGATCTTCCCAGTTGAAGGTCTTCTGCGCGATCCCGGTGTCGAGGGCCATGGCCTGTCTCCTTGCGAATTGTTCCGTGGCCTTATGACCGGAAATCAGGTGCCGGTGTAGATGCCTTTGCGCTTCTCCACGAAGGCCAGGCGCGATTCCTTGGCATCGTTCACAGCGCGTCGGGCGAAGGACAGGCCCACGGACTCATATTTCACCGCCGTATCGAGGTCGGCCTCGAAATTGTACTGCAGGACCCGCTTGGCGCTGCGGATGGCCAGGGGCGGCCACTGGGCCATCTCCTCGGCATAGGCGACGGCATCAGCTAGGAGATCGCCGGCGTGGCTCATGCGGTTGAGCAGGCCCAGGCGCAGAGCTTCCTCCGCGCCGACGGGGCGGCTGGTAAAGATCAGGTCGGCGGCGGCGGCATAGCCCACCACCCGGGGCAGGAAGAAGGACAGGCCGGAATCCGGCGACAGGCTGCGTTCGGGGAAGACGACCTTGAAGCGGCTGGCCTCGCAGCCGATCCGCACATCACAGGACAGGGCGAGGCTCATCCCCGCACCGGCACAGACCCCGTTGATGGCCCCGATAACCGGCTTGTCGAAATCGTGCAGCATCTTGGCCCAGCGCCCGATCCAGCCCAGATCGTCCAGCTTGTCGTTCTGGCTGGGCATAGCCTCGGCGACCCCCGTGGCGACCGGGGCGGGACCGGAAAGATCGGCACCTGAGCAGAAGCCTCGCCCGGCCCCGGTGATCACCAGAACCCGGATGGCGTCATCGGTATGGGCCCTGGCCACGGCATCGTGGGTCTCGTTGCGCAGGGTGGCCGAGATGGCATTGAGCACCTCAGGCCGGTTGAGGGTGATGATCCCCACCGGGCCTCGGGTCTCATAGGTGATTGCCTCATAGGCCATGGCCGCTTCCTCCGGATTTTGGGCCAGTCTCCTGTTCCCGTTGTCCGGCGGCAAGGGTCAATCGGGATCAGAACCGGGCGGTCACCGAAATCCGGGCCGTGCGAGGGGCTCCGGGGCTGATGTTGGAATTGCTGTGGGCGGTCGGGAAATAACGGATGTCCGTCAGGTTCTCGACATTGAGCTGCAGGTCGAGCTGTGGGGTCAGGCTGTAGAAGATCGCAGCATCGAGTCGGGTGAAGCCGGGCAGGGTCACGGCATTGTCTATGGCCGCATAGGACCGGGCCTGGTGGATGACACCAAGTCCGAACCCGAGGTCGGGGGTGGCCTGGAAGCGGTTCCACAGGGAGGCGGTGGTGGCGGGCACCAGGGCGACCTTGCGCCCTGCAGCGGCGGCCAGGGTGGGGCTGGTGACCTCCGCAGTCTGGCGGGCGAGGCCGCCGGCCAGGGACCATCGCGGCGTCATCTGACCACTGAGGCCCAGTTCCAGACCCCGGGAGCGCTGGGCACCGGTCTGGACGGTGACGGCTGGATTGAGCGGATCGCGGGCGGTGCTGTTGTCGCGGTCCAGCTGATAGGCCGCAAGGGTCAGGGTCAGGCCGGGCTTGAGGTCCCACTTGGCCCCCAGTTCCAGATTGGTGAACTGTTCCGGCTCAAGGGCCGCCGTGGTCAGGGTCAGGGCAGAGAACTGATCACCGGAGGCTGGCAGGGCCGAGACGGAATAGCTGGCATAGAGGGAGACAGGGTCTACCGGGCGGTAGATCAGCCCCAGGCGCGGGGAGACCAGCTCGTCTGTCCGGGTCAGGCGTGTGCCGTTGCGGTGGTTGTCGACCTTCAGGTCAAAGCGGTCAAACCGCAGCCCGGCCACCAGCTGGATCTGATCTCCAAGGCGGATCTGGTCCTGGACAAAGATGGCCTGGATATTGGCCCGGGCATGGTTGTCAGCATCGGTGGCGGACTGGCGGAAGACCACGGGGGCATTGGTCAGGGTGGGGTTGGCCAGGCTGGCCAGGAAGATGGTGTTGCTGGCCCCGAAATAGCCGGTCTCGCGATAGGTATCGGTGGTCTGCTGACCCAGCTCGACCCCGACCAGCAGGGTGTGGCGGGTCCCGGTCCAGACAAGGTCGGCCTGGGCAAACAGGTTCTCCCGCTGGGAGGGATTGCGATAGGCCAGGATCTGGACCTGACTGGTCGCCGGCAGGACCAGTCCGGGATAGAGATTCTGATAGGCCTTGGAATAGTCGCTCCAGCTCAGGTGGCCGCGAAGGGACAGGTTCGGGGTGATGTCGTGGCGCGCTTCCAGGGCAGCGCTATTGACCTCGGCCGTGGACGGGCTCTGGTCTGGGCTGCCGAAAAAGGTCGCCGGATCGGTCGCCAGGGGCCGGCCATTCAGGGACGGGACCCCGCGATCCACGGTCCGCTCATCCTCGAAATGTTCGAACCGGGCCTTGAGGCTGAAGCCATCACTGGGCTGGTAGGTGAAGGTCGGGGTGATACCCCGGCGTGACAGGGTCACCTGGTCGCGGAAGCTGTCGGACTCCTCCCACAACAGACTGACCCGGCCAGACAGGGCGTCGGACACGGGCAGGTTTCCGTCTGCCGTGAGGCGGCGATGATCATGGCTGCCGCCCTCCAGACGGATCTCGCCCTGGGTCACGGGCCCGGCAGACTTGGAGACCCGGTTGATAACCCCCCCGCCGCCGCCGCGACCAAAGATCATGGCATTGGGGCCCTTCAGCACCTCGATACGCTCGGCATTGTAGAGGTCGCGGAAATACTGGGCGTCGTCCCGGACCCCATCCACAAAGAAGTCTGCCGTGGAGGCATTGCCTCTCAAGGTCGGGGCGTCCCGGTGCCCCTCACCCTGGCCCATGGCGACCCCGGGGACATAGCGGGCCAGGTCGGCCATGGACTGCATGGCCTGGTCATCGATCAGGTCCCGGCCAATGGCCGTGACGGACTGGGGAATGTCGCGAAGGGCGGTGTCAGTCTTCATCGCCGCCGTGGAACGCCCCACGGCATAGGAATCGCGGGATGCGGTCACGGTGACGCCGGCGACCTCATAGGCCGCATCCGGCGTTTCGGCCTGGGCCCACAGGGGCGCGGCACTTCCCAGGAGGGCGAGACCAAGCAGGCGGGCCGTGGGGCGGATCGGCATAGGGAAGGACTCTATTGCTATTGCGAGGCGTTCTTAACTAGGCCGCTCGAACATAACAATGAGAATGAATCGCAAAATTGATCTGGAACAAAAGGCCCCATGCCCTGTTGCCGGAATGTCGCTGCGGCAATCCGTCAGGGGCGAACCGCTCGCCCTAGAGGCGAATCATGCGAATCATAGGACGACCGCTTCCGTGACGCGGCGGTGACAGGAAAGGCGAGGCCGGTGTCGACATACGAAGCCCATGACGGTGCCTATCGACTGGTCCGGCCCTTTCTCTGGGTGGCCGTGGCCGGCTTTGCCCTTGGATTTTCAGTGTTTCTCGCGGTTGGTGCCAGCGCCGTCGCCCGCGACCATGAGCGCTGGACCCAGCCTTCCGGCCTGTTTGACGTGGCCGCCGGTCAGTCCTGACCCCGGGCGACACACCAGCCATTCCTGAAGCCAGCTGAGGCCTTGCCATAGGTCATGGCCTCGCCCTCAGGCGTCAGAACCCGACCTCCCGCCGCCAGAAGCACCGCATGACCGGCGGCAATGTCCCATTCCATGGTCGGTCCGTGGCGGGGATAGATGTCTGCATCCCCCTCGGCGATGCGGCAGAACTTGATGGAGGAGTCCATGGCCCGGGTCTGATGGAAGCCGTATTCCTGAGCCAGGGCCTCAGTGGTTTCAGGCTTCATGGTGTGGCTGATGAGGGCGACGGCCGCATCAGAAGGCCAAGGTCGCACCTGGACCGGGCTCGCAGGCCCGCCATTGATCCGCTTCATGGCCCCGCCCCCTGAGGTGAACCAGGTCTCACCAGTGGCCGGGGCATTGACCGCACCGGCGACGGGACGACCATCCTCGA
The DNA here is from genome assembly GCA_903930545.1 of uncultured Alphaproteobacteria bacterium. Taxonomy (GTDB): domain Bacteria; phylum Pseudomonadota; class Alphaproteobacteria; order Caulobacterales; family Caulobacteraceae; genus Phenylobacterium. The sequence goes on along the minus strand of CAIYZB010000107.1, from coordinate 9,870 downwards.
TCAGGCCGATATTGACCGTGAAGCTCGGATCCCCGCGGACAAAGGCCTTGGTGCCGTCAACGGGGTCCACCAGGAAGAACTGGGACCCCACAGCCTCCGGCGTGCCGAATTCGCTGGCATGTTCCTCCGAGACGATGTGAACGCCTGGAAAGGCCTCGCGCAGACGCTCCAGGATCAGGACCTCGCCCCGGCGGTCCGCCTCGGTGACGGGGCTCTCATCGGCCTTGGAATGGACCTCCAGACCTGATTTCCAGAGCGGCAGGATCAGACGCGCCGCCTCTTCACAGATGTCAGCAAGGCGTTCGCCAATATCGGTCATGTCCGTATCCTGAAGGTCGTGATCAGGCGTCTGTAACCCCGTGCCACGGTTTGCCAAAGCTACAAATCAGGCCAAGTTCCGACCCTATGACCGAGCCTGCAGAAACCCCGCCCGAGCCCGTAGTGACTGAAGCCGTTCCGGAGGCCGTTACGCCACCTCAACCCCGCACGGCAGAGGTCGCGGCCTTTCTCGCGGCCCGCATGTGTCACGACTTCATCAGCCCGGCCTCGGCCATCGTCTCCGGCCTCGACCTGCTGGATGATCCCAGCGCCCAGGACATGCGCGAAGACGCCATGAGCCTGATTGCCTCAAGTGCGCGCAAGCTGGCCGATCTGCTCTCCTTCACCCGGGTGGCCTTCGGGGCCTCGGCCTCGGCCGAGACCTTTGATGTCCGCGAGCTGGGCAAGCTGGCTACCGACATCTTCACCCATATCCGCGCCGAGCTGGACTGGCAGGTCGAGACCGATGCCGTGAACAAGCCTGCGGCCCGGACCCTGCTCAACCTGGCCCAGCTCGCCGGGGCGGCCCTGCCCATCGGAGGGGTGGCCAAGGTCCGCGCGGTTGCCGACGGCACCAACCTGGCTATCTCGGTTGAAGCCGAGGGAACACGGGCCCGCTTGCGGCCGGAGATCCTGGCGGGTCTGAAGGGCGAGGCCCTGGGCGAGGGCCTGCATGGCCACTGGGTCCAGGCCTATTATGTCCATCTGTTCCTGACCGATGCCGGGGGCCGGGTCTTTGCCGATGTCACCGACGACAAGGTCACCTTCGCAGCCGTCGTACCGATCTAGGAAGTTCCCATGTCCCTGACCCTGCGTGTGCTGCTTGGCCTTATCCTGGGCCTGGGACTGGGGGGCATACTGGCCGCCTTTGCACCTGGGGCGGTGGATCCGGCCCTGGCCATTGCCGAGCCGGTCGGGGGCATGTGGCTCGATGCCCTGCGCATGACCATCGTGCCCCTGATCTTTTCCCTCCTTGTGGTGGGGATGTCACAGGCGGCGACCACAGCCCGGGGCGGCGGGATTGCCGGTCAGGCCTTCGGGCTGTTCCTGGTCCTGCTGATTGTCTCAAGCATTGCCAGCCTGGCGGCCATGTCCGGCCTCCTGTCCCTGTTTCCCGTCCCGGCCGATCAGGCTGCCGCCCTCAGGGCGACGGCACCTGATGTCAGCCAGGCCCTGAAGGACAATCCCTCCGCTGCCACTCTGATCCGGGGTTTCATCCCCACCAATCCCGTAGCAGCGGCCGCGGAAGGGGCCATGGCCCCCCTGGTTTTCTTCGCCCTGATCTTCGGGGCAGCGGCCTCGCGGATCTCGCCGGAACTGCGAGACCACCTGACGACCGTCTTCGAGGCCGTGATCCAGACCATGCTGGTGGTGGTGCGCTGGATCCTCTGGCTTGGCCCCATCGGGGTCTTTGCCCTGGGCATGGTCGTGGGGGCCAAGGCCGGGGCCGGGGCGGCCGGCACCCTTCTGGGCTACATCATCATGGCCAGTTCCATGGGGGCCATGATCACGGTCATCGCCTTTGTCCTGGCCGTTGTCTTTGGCGGGGTGTCGCCCCTGACCCTGGGACGAGCTGTGGGTCCGGCCCTGGCTGTGGCCTTTTCCACCCAGTCCTCCCTGGCCTCCCTCCCCGCCATGGTGGAAGGGGTGCGAAATCTCGGTGTCCCGGAACGGGTGGCCGGGGTGGTCCTGCCCCTGGCGGTATCCCTGTTCCGGTTCACCAGCCCGGCGGTGAATTTTGCGGCTGCGGTCTATTCGGCCCACATCTTCGGGATCCACTTTGACGCCGTGACCCTGGCGATCGGTGTGGCCGTGGCCCTTGCGGTGTCCGTGGCCTCAGTGGGCCTTCCGGGTCAGATCACTTTCATTGCCAGTGTCGGAGCCATCTGTGCCGCCATGGGCATTCCCCTGGGCATTCTTCCCCTGTTGCTGGCGGTCGAGGTCATTCCCGATATTGGCCGCACCGTGGGCAATGTCATGGGGGACATGGCCGTTACCCTGGTGGTCAACCGGCGAACCTCAAAATCCGGTCCCGGGCATACTGCTCCTTAACCAACCGGCGTTCAGATGGGGGTTCAGGGGAGGAGCATCCCGACGTGAAGACCTGTCTAGTGGTCGATGACAGCCGGGTGATCCGCAAGGTGGCCCGGCGCATCCTGGAGGATATCGGCTTCGAGATTGCCGAGGCCGGTGACGGCGTGGAGGCGCTTGCCTGGTGCCGCGCCATGATGCCGGACGCCATCCTGCTGGACTGGAACATGCCGGTCATGAACGGCATCGACTTCATCCGTCGTCTTCGTCAGGAGCCAGGCGGCGACCAGCCCCGGGTGGTGTTCTGCACGGTGGAGAACGATCTGGCCCGCATCCGTGAGGCCCTGGATGCCGGGGCCGCCGAATACATCATGAAGCCCTTTGACGGCGATATCATCGCCTCCAAGTTTGCCGAGGCCGGGGTCATATGAAGCCTGAAGACAGCGCCCTGGTCGCTCAACTCTGCGCGGCCCGCGCCGGACTCAATGTCGATCCGGACAAGACCTATCTGCTGGAAAGCCGTCTGGCACCGCTTGCCAGGCGTGAAAACTTCGGCTCGATCCCTGAACTGATCACCGCCCTGCGGGCCAGCCGCGATGACCGCCTGGCCTGGGCCCTGGTGGAGGCCATGGCCTCCTCCGAGACGGAATTCTTCCGCGATCGCCAGCCCTTTGCCCTGTTTCGCGATGATGTCCTGCCGACCCTGGCCAGGTTGCGGGGTGGCCAGCCCATCCGCATCTGGTCGGCCGCATGTGGCACGGGTCAGGAAGCCTATTCCCTGGCCATGGTGGTGGAGGACCAGCGCGCCCTTCATCCGGGAATGACGGTTGAGATCTTCGGCTCTGACCTGTCGGAGCGGGCCCTCGAAAAGGCCCAGAGCGGGCTCTATACCCAGTTCGAGATCCAGCGTGGTCTGCCTGTACGCCAACTGGTCCAGCACTTTGAGAAGGCAGAGGACAACTGGCAGCTCAGCCCGCGGATCCGCCAGATGGTGCGGTGGCGCCGGGTCAATCTGGCCAGCGAGCTGAACACGTCCGGCCGTTTCGACGTGATCTTCTGCCGTTATGTCCTGTCAGCCATGGTCGAACCCATGCGCCAGAGACTGCTGGAAAACATGGCCCGGGCCTTGGCTCCGGATGGCTTCCTGTTCCTCGGGCAGAACGAGACGGTCAACGCCCTGGATGAGGCCTTCCAGCCGGTCTCCGGGCGTCCGGGGCTTTACGCGCGCAATCCGGACTACAAGATCGCCGCCTGAGGGCCTTAGGCCTTCGGCTCTTTCGGGCTCATGAAGGCCGTGATCAGGGCCCCCGTGATCTGGGGATTCTTCAGGGCGATGACGGCTGTGGCCGCAATGGCGGCAGCGGCAAACAGCGGCCGATCCCGGGCCATGCCAAACAGCTTGCCCGCCATATCTGGTCCGGTCTCGGCCGGCTTGGCAGCGGGCGGTCTGGCCATGACCAGGGCTGACAGCGCCATGAGCAGGATCAGCAGGACGGCTGCACCTGCCACAGCGGCGGCAGCGCCGGCGCTGCCCAGGGCCGGAGCCAGGGCGGCAAACAGTGCAAAGGCCAGGGCCACCACACAGACAAAGGCCGCCGCCCCAAGGGCGGAGACAGCGGCGGTCATGAGGATGGCCCTGCGCAGCATCAGCGGTTGTTCCGTCCACCAGCGAGGAGCAGGCCGACCAGGACGCCTACGCCCAGGGCGGCGCCTACGCCGATCAGGGGCTTTTCCTTCACCTTCTCGACGATATAGCGCTGAGCCTCATCGAGGTGCTCACCGGCATTGTCGCCATAGGTGCGGCTCTGGGCCTTGATCTGTTCCAGACCTTCACCCACCACCTTTTCAAAGCGCTTCGAGGCTTCCGAAAAGCTGTGCTCGGTCTGAGACGCGATTCGCGACACGGCCTCGGCAATGGAGGCGGCGCCAGCCTTGGCGTCTTCTGCGGTTTTTTCAGTCAGATTGGCAGTCATTGGGATCTCCTTTTGGGGGGGAACGAGGGAGAACGGGTCCGCTGGGCCTAGGCGGATGATCCTAATCGGGTTTCAGCAGGGCGGAAAGCAGGCCCATTACGCGGATATGGGTAATCAGGTTGCAAATCGCCACAGCGAGATATCGCCACCTGCAAAGAGTGGGCATATGGTCACACCATGCCGCATCGGAATTCCGTTCCTGATCTGACCAGCAACAGGCTCGAATTCGCCCTGGAGGCGGCTGGTCTTGGCGAATTCGAATGGCGGCTGGATGCGGGCAGCCTCTATATTTCAGATCGCATGGCCGCCATCACCGGGACCACTGCGGGCGAGTTTCCGGCGGTGGGCGACGCGACCATGCTGGCCGCCATACCGGAGGCTGACCGGCTGGTTCTCCGCGGTGCCATAACGGCGGCCCTACAGGGCGACGGCCGTTATGAGGTTGAGTACAGCCGGATCAATCCGGCCGACCAGAGGCCCCAGTGGCTGCGGGTTGTCGGGGTCGTTACCCAGGACGAGAATGGCCAGCCGACGGTGATCAACGGCTTTGTCCAGGATGTCACCGCCCGGATCCTGGAGGATGAAAGTCGCCGAACCCTGATGGCCGAACTGGACCACCGGGTGAAGAATGTCCTGTCTGCGGTCCAGACGCTGGCGACACAGACATCCCGGCGCACCACATCCCTCGACAGCTTCATGTCGACCTTTGCCGGCCGCCTCAAATCCATGGCGGCCGCCAATGAGCTGTTGACCGCAGCCCGTTGGCGCGGAGCCTCAGTGGCCCATCTGGCCGCAGCGGAACTGGGCGGGATCGCTCCGGGCCAGACCCGTTGGGAGGGGCCTGAACTGTTTCTCACCCCACGAGGGGCCAATGCCCTGGCCTTGGCCCTGCACGAACTCGCCACCAATGCCCTGAAGTTCGGGGCCCTATCGGCGGACTCCGGACGGGTCGAGGTGCGCTGGACCAAGCTGGCTGATGGCGGCTTCGAGCTGATCTGGATCGAGACCGGCGGGCCTTCCGTGGTCGAGCCGGCGCATCGGGGGTTTGGTTCCACCCTGCTGGATCAGGTGACCGGGCGGGAACTGAACGGCACAGTAAAGGTCGACTACCGCTCGGGTGGGGTGCGGGTGCGGCTGCGAGCGGGGGCGATGGCCCTTGTGGAACGGCCCGATGACGTGCCTGAAGGCCCCCGGTTCGTGCCTGTGGAGATCGGTCCTGTGTCTTCAGGGCCCATTGATCTGACCGGTGCCCGGGTCCTGATCGTCGAGGACGCCGTCTTGCTGGCCCTGGAACTGGAGACCGGTCTGTCTGAGGCCGGGGCCAGTGTGGTTGGGCCGGCCTATGAGCTGGACGAGGCCCTGGCCCTGCTCGACCAGCCCATCGATGCTGCCGTGCTGGACGCCAATCTCAACGGACATTCAGTTCTGCCTGTGGCCGAAATCCTGGCCGAGCGGGGCATCCCCTTCGTCTTCGCCACGGGCTATGGCGACAATGGCGGGGCCCCCGGGGGCTTCAATGCCCCGGTGATCCGCAAGCCCTATGATGTGACCCAGGTCGCAGCTGCCGTCGCCGCCCTGCTCGCTGCCCGCTGAGGGATCAGGCCTCCCGGGTCAGGAATTCGATCATGGCCGGTCCCGACGTGCGGTCCTGGACCATGAACATGTGGCCCCCCTTGAAGAACTGAAGTTCCGCCTCGGGAATGCGTTCGGCCAGTCGCGTCAGGGTCTCCGGCAGGGCAATCCCGTCAAAGCTCCCGCCGGCGACCAGGGTGGGGATCCGGATCTGGGGCAGGCGATCCCAGGTGTCGTGATGACGCCGGGCCTCCAGTTGACGGTGTGCGCCTTCGGCCCGACCGGGTTCGTGGGCAAAGGGATCGGCACTGCTCATGGCCAGGGCCTGGGCGAAACGCTCGGGATTGGCCTCGGCCCAGGCTGCGTCCATACGGGTGTCGGAAATCGGCAGCATGTGTCGTGCCCGAGCCTCGCCTTTCAGATCCTCGATCTCGTGGAAGGGAAAGGAGGCACCCCCGGCCCCTCCCGGTGAGGTACAGGCTAGGACAAGGCGCTCGACCCGTTCCGGGTGCCTCAAGGCCAGCTCCTGGGCCACCATGCCGCCGAACGAGACCCCGATCACATGGGCCCTGTCCCAGCCTATGGCGGTCATCAGGGCGGCGGCATCATCGGCATAGTCGGCCATGTTGTAGTCGGTTGCCGGCTTGTCGGACTGACCCAGTCCCCTCTGGTCATAGGCCAGGACGTCAAAGGCCTGACCCAGGGGGCCATCAAAGACATTGGGCTTGTTGCGCAGGTCGCCGCCGGTGCCGGAAATGAACAGCAGACGCGGTCCGGTGCCGGCACGTTCGTAATAGAGGCTGAGATCATTCAGGCGGGCTATGGGCACGGCTCTATTCCCTGGAAGTCGTGGCAATGGTGCTGACCAGCCGGATCAGGTCGACCCGGTCGGCGGGGGACAGGCGGGCCAGCATGCCCCGCGAATTGTCGAGATGGGCCTGGGCAATCCTGTCGGTCAGGGCCCGGCCTTCCGATGTAAGATCCACCACCATGATCCGGCGGTCGTGATCATGACGCCTGCGGCTGACCAGCTGGCGCAGCTCCAGGCGGTCCAGGGCGGAGGAGATGGTGGAATCAGGGGCCGAAAGGCTCTGGGCCAGGCCTCTCACCGTCATGGGACCGGTCTCATGCAGCAAGGACAGCAGACCCGCATCATTGGCGTGTAGATCGGCATAGGCGCTGCCGGCCAGCAGGCCCGGGGTCAGCTTGAACTGCTGCATCAGGGCGGCCACAGCCTGGGTCAGGGCCAGGGTCTGGTCGTCGTCCACGGGGACTGAGGGCGTGCTCATGGTCTCAACCTAATGCCCCGAAAGGTGGCTGTCGTCTTGACAAAAATTCCGAATGCCGGATATTCCGATAATCGGAATAAAAAGGTCGCATCGACCAGCCGGAGCAAACCAATGAAAAGCGTCGTTGTAACCGGGGTTTCCACCGGGATCGGCTGGGGCATCGTCAAGATCCTGACGACCAAGGGCGTGCGGGTCTTTGGGTCTGTCCGCAAGGCGGCCGATGCCGAACGGCTCAAGGCCGAGTTCGGTAGTCTTTTCGAACCCCTGATCTTCGACGTCACAGACGAGGCCGGGGCGCTGGCGGCGGCGGCCCATGTCCGCACTGTCCTGAACGGTGAACCCCTGACGGGCCTGGTCAATAATGCCGGGGTGGCTGTGGCCGGGCCCTTGCTGCACCTGCCCATCGCGGATTTCCGTCACCAGATCGAGGTCAATATCACGGGCGTGGTCATCGCCACCCAGGCCTTCACCCCCCTGCTGGTGCCTGGTCCCGGGCGCAAGGAGGCCCCGGGGCGGATCGTCAATATCAGCTCCGTCGGAGGCAAGAACGGCACCCCCTTCATGGCCCCCTACAATGCCTCGAAGTTCGCCATCGAGGGCCTGTCAGAGGCCCTGCGCCGCGAGCTGATGGTGCTGGGGGTGGACGTTATCATCGTCGCCCCGGGCGCGGTGAAGACGGCCATCTGGGGCAAGGCCCAGGAGGTGGATGTCAGCGCTTATGAAAAGACCGCCTTTTATCCGGCCCTGGTCAAGGTCCGTGGCTTCATGAACGGGGCGGGTGGGCTGTCAGTGGAGCGTCTGGGCAAGCTGGTGGCCAAGGTCCTGACCACGGCCAATCCCAAGGTGCGCTACACGATCTCGCCCGAGCCGCTCCAAACCTTCATCACGGCCAATCTGCCGCGACGGATGGTGGACCGGATCTTTGCCAGGCGCCTGGGCCTGACGAAAGCCTAGTGGGGCTCAGGCCTGGTCAGCAATGTCGCGGAAATAGGGCTCGACCGTGCCCTGAAGCTTGACCGTCATGGCATTGCCGTGGCGGTCAACGGACTTGCCAACGGCCAGGCGAACCCAGCCCTCGCTGACGCAGTACTCGTCGACATTGTTCTTTTCGACGCCCTTGAAGCGCACGCCCACACCCCGGTCGAGGGCGGCGGCGTCATAGAAGGGGCTGTCAGGGCTCGAGGCCAGGCGGTCGGGAGGGGTGTCGGACATGGGGGCTTGATAGCGCCACCGGCCGGAAAATCCAACCGGTCAGGGCGCCTTGTGGATCGGATCGATCCAGGCAACACCCTCGGGGCGCTCTACCGGCTCGATATCCAGGTTCACGACGACGGCCTCATTGTCCGAGCGGACCAGGACGCATTCCAGGGTCTCGTCCGCCGAAGCATTGATTTCCTGATGGGGGACAAAGGGCGGGACATAGATGAAATCCCCGGGCCCGGCCTCGGCCGTGAATTCCAGCTTCTCGCCCCAGCGCATCCGCGCCCTGCCCCGGATCACATAGATGACGCTTTCCAGCGGACCATGATGATGGGCCCCGGTCTTGGCATCGGCATGGATATGGACGGTACCGGCCCAGAGCTTCTGGGCCCCCACCCGGGCGAAATCGATGGCTGAGGCCCGGTTCATCCCGGGGGTCTGGGGGGTATTGGTGTCGAGACTGTCGGCGGGAACGACCCGGACGCCGCTGTGCTTCCAGCCGTCTTCGGGGATGTGATCATGGGCCATGGCCTAGATGACCCCCTTGGTCCTCAGGGCGTCAATGGCCGAGGCGTCCAGACCCACCAGATCGGTCAGGACCTCGTCGCTGTGCTGGCCCAGGTCCGGCCCGGGCCAGCGGACCTGACCGGGGGTTTCCGACAGTTTCGGGAAGGCGTTCTGCATCTTCACCCGGCCAAAGACAGGGTGGTCGGTCTCGATAATGCTGTCGCGGGCCTGGAATTGGGGGTCCTCCAGCATGTCGGGGGCGCGGAAGATCCGGCCGCAGGGAATGCCGTTTTCCTCCAGCAGGGCCAGGAGACCGTCCAGGGTGAAGGTCCGGGTCCAGTCGGAGATGATCACATCCAGCTCGGCCTGGTTCTGACCTCGGGAAGCATGGCTGACGAACTTCGGATCCGTCGCCAGCTCGGCCCGGCCCATGGTCCCCGCCAGACGGGCAAAGACCGTGTCGCCATTGCCCCCGATCAGGATCATCTCCTCCCCCGCGCAGGGGTAGACATTGGATGGCGAGATCCCGGGCAGGATCGAGCCTGAGCGCTCGCGGACATAGCCGGTGAGGTCATATTCCGTGACCAGGTTCTCCATCACCCCCAGGACGCTCTCATAGAGGGCCGCATCGATCACCTGACCGCGGCCGGTGCGGGTGCGGGCATGCAAAGCCATGGTGATTCCCATGACCGCATGCATGGCCGTCAGGCTGTCGCCGATGGAGATACCGGCCCTGGCCGGGGGACGGTCCGGCTCGCCGGTGACGTGGCGCAGGCCCCCCATGGCCTCGCCGATCAGGCCATAGCCTGCCTTGTGGGAATAGGGTCCGGTCTGACCATAGCCAGAGATCCTGGCCATGATCAGGCCGGGGTTTTCGGCGCTGAGGGCCTCATAGCCCATGCCCCATTTCTCCATGGTCCCCGGGCGGAAGTTCTCGATCAGGATGTCGGCCTTGGCGATCAGGGCCCGGGCGATGTCGC
>CAIYZB010000106.1 GCA_903930545.1 uncultured Alphaproteobacteria bacterium | reverse complement strand
GCTTTCATTCCTGGAGCCCGCTCTAAGCGGGCAGGTTATTAAGCCGGTCAAGGTCGGCAAAAAGAGTTTCCGGTTCGGTCTTCGAGGTGATTGACTGCACATGCGCGGCCAGATGTTGCCGCCCTATGATACCCGCGACGCCCTGGGTCGCCTGACCCGGGAGGCGGCGATCTGCGAGGCCCGCACCGTGATCCTGCTGGGGGATAGTTTCCACGACCGTACCTCCGAGGCCCGACTGAGCGATACCGATGCCGCGAGCCTGACGGCCCTGGCCCGGAACCATGGTCTGGTCTGGGTCGTCGGCAACCACGATGCCGATGGTCCAAGGTATCTGCCGGGGGAAGTGGTCGATGATCTTGAACTGGCCGGTCTGATCCTGCGCCACGAGCCCCAGGCTGGTGCCCAGCGGGGAGAGGTGGCCGGCCACCTGCACCCCTGTGCCCGGGTCAGGGCCAGCCGTGGCAGCGTGCGCCGCCGCTGCTTCGTCACCGACGGCGAACGGATCGTGGTACCGGCCTTCGGGGCCTATGCGGGGGGGCTGAATGTGCTGGACGCCGCCTTTGCACCCCTTCTGGGATCAGAGGCGATTTGTGGCGTCCTGGGCTCCGAGCGGGTCCATGCGGTGGGCTGGCGCTCCCTGACGCCCGACTGACCTACATCCTCAAGGCCTGTTCCAGAGCCACCGCGAGGGACAGGCAGGAGCCCAGGGTCAGGACCGTCAACAGCCGTGGATAGTGGCTGGGGGTGTCAGGAGCCGCCCGGTCAAATAGCCACTGGAGCATGAACACCACCAGATAGCCGGCGAGCAGAACTGAAGGGTCGGCCATGCCACGGGCAAAGAGCAGGGCCCAGCCCGCAAGGGGCCAGAGGATACAGGCCGCCAGCCGCAGGGGCCTCGGGTGTTCGCGACCACTTTCCAGACCCCAGCGCACACCGCCCAGAAAGCCCAGGGTCACCGCCGACCAGGTCAGCAGGACTGTCAGGGCAGGTCCCACCAGGTCAGCCGGCCCATAGACATAAACCCCGGCCCCGAGGGGAAAGGGAGCCATGCCGGCCATGGCTATGGCCCAGATGGCCGGGGGAATGGGCGCGTCTGGCTTCACCTCAGTTCCTCCGGAAGATCACGGAGGCCAGCCAACCGGCCCCCAGGGCTATGAAGACCGAGACCAGGCCAAACAGCCAGGGCCGTTGGTGGGCAAAGACATAGAGGCCCCGCTCGATCCCGACCTTTTCCACTGTCAGACCCCGCATGCGTCGCGACACGGGCTGGCCATCCTGGAACAGCAGGATCTCTGCAGAATAGGCCCCGATGGGCGCGGCGGTCGGCAGAACGATCTCGGCGCGGAACAGGTTCTGGTCAACGAAGGAGACCCCGTGGTCAGCCGCTGCATAGAGCCCGGCCCTGGATTTCAGGCGGACAACGGCCTGACGCCATTCGCCATAGTCGGCCCCCTGCCCGCTCACCACCGTATCGCGGGATCCGAAGCGGGTATCGATGCCGCCATTGCCGGGCACTGAAAAGCTGAGGTGGTCCACCCCCGCCCCCAGACTCTGAAGCACGGCCGGCCTGGCTATACGATCCAGGGGCCGGGTCGAGGCCGTCATGTAGAAGCCCGGTGCCCCTTGAAAGACCACCGGCCTGCTATTGACCCAGATGGGGCCGGTCTTGACCTTGCGGGCAATGCGGATGGCCTGGTCGGGGCCTCTCACCACGACGACGACATCGCTGGGCCTGTCCAGAGGATCGAAGACAGCCCCGTAGAGGACGATCCGCGCGCCCCTGAAATCGGATGTCACCTGGACCTGGGTGGTGGTCAGGGCCGCCGAAACAAGGGCGGGGGGTGAGGCGGGAGGCGGCAGGTCAGCCATTGCCGGCCATCATCACAAAGGGCTCGTCCGGGGTGACAAAGAGGCCAAAGCCCATCCTCAGGCCGACGATCAGGACAATGAGGGCCAGGAGGGCGCGGAGCTCCTCGGCCCGGAAGCGGGATGAGGCCCGGGCCCCGAGCTGGGCCCCCATGACCCCACCGATCAGGAGCAGGGTCGCCAGAACGATGTCCACCGTCTGGTTTCGCCCGGCCTGGAGCACGCTGGTCAGGGAGGTGGTGATGATGATCTGGAACAGGCTGGTGCCCACCACGACCCCGGCGGGCATGCGCAGGAGATAGACCATGGCCGGAACCAGGATGAAGCCACCCCCGACCCCCATGATCGCCGAAAGGATGCCGACAAAGACCCCCAGAGCTATGGGCGGGATGACCGAGATATAGAGCCGCGAGCGCGGAAACCGCATCTTGAACGGCAGACCATAGAGCCAGGGTGGCCTGCGGTCGCCCCTGGGTGCCGGGGGATCACCTCGGCGGCGTCGCAGGATCGAGCCCAGGCTCTCGGTGAGCATCAGCCCCCCGATCACGCCCAGGAAGATCAGATAGGACAGGGACACCACCAGATCGGCCTGGCCCAGTCCCCTCAGGACCCGGAAGACCTCGACCCCGATGAGCGAGCCCACGGCCCCACCGGCGGCCAGGATCCCGCCCATACGGAAATCCACCGCCTTGCGTCGGGTATAGGCGATGACGCTGGAGGTCGAGGAGGCGGCCACGTGATTGGCCTCACTGGCTACAGCGACCACCGGCGGGATGCCCATGAAGATCAGAACCGGGGTCATGAGAAACCCCCCGCCAATCCCGAACATACCGGAGATGAAACCCACAGCCGCGCCCAGCAGCACCAGGACAGGTGCATTTACCGAGACTTCGGCGATGGGCAGATAGAGATCCAAGCGGCCTACTCCGAGGCGCGGCTCAGCGCGTGAAGACCGACAACCGGGACTGGGTGGTCGGATCAAGCGCGCCATTTGCCGGCATGCCTTGATCGCGCTGATAGGCCGCGACCGCAAGGGTCAGGGCCGGAGAGGCCGTGCCATCCATGGGGCCCCGATAATAGCCCAGCCGCGACAGGGCCTTCTGGGCATTGGTCAGGCTGGCCTGAGGTGCCGCAGCCGAAGCCGCTACCGCCGTATTGACTGAGGCCGAGGGGTTGGGTTCGGCGGACCGGAAGGCCTTGGCCGCACGCTCGGCGACGGTGCGGGCTTCAGCGGACAGGTCAGCCTTGACCCGGCTGGCCGAGTCCCGGGACTCCTGGTCACCGGACCGGGCGGCGATGAGGTACCACTTATAGGCCTCGGCCCCGTTCTGGCTCACCCCGATACCGCCCTCATAGAGGCGACCGAGGTTGTACTGGCTGTCCACCAGACCGAGGTCCGCGGCGCGCTTGAACCACTGCGAGGCAACGGTCGAGTTCTTGGTGCCGCCATTCCCGTAGAAATAGGCGATGGCGAGGTTGTGCATGGCGCGGCTTTCGCCGCCCTGGGCCGCACGTTCGGTCCAGCGACGAGCCTCCACGGCATCCTTCTTCAGGCCGCCTTCGCCGTTCTCGTAGAGCTTGGACAGATAGAACTGGGCCGGGGTGAAGCCCAGACCAGCGGCCTTTTTCAGGTCGTCGACACCACCGGTTTCCTTGGCCTCGACCTTGCGGACCGCCTCGCGATAGAGGGCAGGCAGGTCCTGGGTCGTGGCGACCGGGGCAGCGGGATTGAGCGGGGTGGGCGACAGGGCCACGGCCATTCGCGGTGTCGGACCAAAGGGAGTGGTGTCGGCCTCGGGACCCTGGATTTCGCCACCCTTGGCGGACTTGAGGGCTGAAAGGGCATCGGCGACCCGCTTGGGCGGGGCACCGCCGGGTTCGCCAGCCATCATCACCAGGCCGGCAGAACCGACAGCAAGAAAGGCCAGACCGCCCACCACCATCAGTGAAGTCTGCATGCTTGAGCTTGCAGCGGCCTTGGATTTGCGTTGGGTCAGACCGGCGAACAGCGACTTCCCCGGCTCACGCGGGGCCTTCGGGGCCTTGGCCGCCTTTTCGGGACGTGCCTTGCCCTTCTTGCCATCACCGGACTGGGCCGCGGCGCGGGCAGCTGCACGGGCCTGTTCAATGACCTCGCGGGTGGAGAGGGGACGGCCAGGCTCAAGGGCAAGGCTCGGCGTGACATCAGGCGTGTCCAGCCGGGCTTCGATCCCGTCGTCGTCCGCTTCGGTCTCACCGTTGATCGGGGCAAAACCGTCGGCGGCTTCGAAGTCTTCGGCATCGAAGCCAGGACGTTCCACTTCCGCCGGGAAGCTGGCGGCAAAGCTCGCCTGGCTGATCTGGGGCGCGGGCTCTGGAACCCCGAAGCCGTCGTCGGCCATCGGCTCTGCCTCGGAAGGGCCGAAGCTCGGGAAGGGGTCGGGCCCGAAGGGCGACAGGGTCGACTCAAGGCGCGGGGCCGCAACCCGGGCCGTGGCCGCAGGCACAGAGGCAACTTCCTCGGACAGCCGGCGCTGGGCTTCGCCCAGGCGCAGATCGATCTTTTCGCGAGCCTCTTCCAGCAGGCGGGCGGTGCGTTCCTCGCTCTGGCGGATCCGTTCGGCAAGATCGTCAGAGGCCCGTTCCGAGCGCTGATTCATCCGCTCGGTGACACGGGCAACCTGCTCGCCCACATCATCAATGGCCTGGGCGGAACGACGCTCGGAAGCGGCGATCCGCTCGGCCAGCCGCTCGGTGATCCGGCCGATCTCGGTGCCAAGGCGCTCCAGGGCCTCGGCCTGGACCACATCGGTGCGACCCAGCTTCTGCTCCATGGCTTGGGCAATCCGGGCCACTTCGCCGCCCACCTGCTCGATGGCATCAGCGCTACGGTTCTCGGTCGCCTGGACCCGGCGGTTGAGATTGTCAGCCATGCTGAGGACCTCCCGGCCCATCTTCTCAATGGCGTGGGCAGAGCGCTGTTCGGCGACCCGGACATGGTCCGACATCTCCGACAGCTTGCGCTCCATGCGGTCGAAACGACCCTCGGCAGAGGCCTGGAGCTTCTGGGCAATCTCGGCGCGGGAGGCTTCGACGCGATTGGTCAGATTGGCCGCCAGGGCCTCGAGGCGCTGGTCAATGGCGGGCGACGAACCACCCTCCACAGAGCGCAGGCGCCCTTCCAGGGCAACAAAGCCGTCGCGAAGGCCCTCCAGGGCGTCATTGGTCCGGGCTTCGGCTTCCTCCAGGCGGTTACCCACCCGGCTGACGACCTCATCGATGAACTTGCCGCCCTCAGGCTCACGGCCCTCAACGGCTGCAACCCTGGCAACCACTTCGCTGAGGGTCTCTCGGGTCCGGTTCTCGCCCTCATAGAGATGGGTCGCCACCTTTCCCAGGGCCGATTCCAGGGCCCGAAGCGCCTCGGCAGATCGAGGCCCGGCAGCCTCGCTCTCCATCCGGCGCAGACGATCGGCGATGCGCTGCTGCTCGGTGCGGGTTTCATCCACCGCGCCTTCGAAGCGGGCAGCCACGGCGACGTGCTCGCGTTCGGCGGCGGCGATCCGGGCTACAGCCTCGCGGACCGAGAATTCCACGCCCTTGATGGCCATGCCGGCCCGAGCCTCGGACTGTTCGATCCGGTCGGTGAGCCGATCCAGGGCAAGGGCCACACGACCGATCTCGTCCCCAGGATGTTCCGGAGCCTCGACGCGGGAGGGGATCACCGGCTCGGGCTGGACCCGGGGGGTCTCGAAATAGGTCTGGCTGGGGCGCTGCGAGAAATAGGATTCCGAAGCGACTTCCTCCGGGTCTTCGTCCTCGAGGATCATGCGGTTCAGCCATTCGCCCAGAGTCATGCCGGAGCGCCGGGCCAGGTCCTTGGCGACCTCCCGGGCTTTAGGGTCGATCCCCTTGACGCTCCATGGCGTCGCCGACGTCATATCGAATCACTCTCCGCACACCGCATTTCGAACGCTACGCACCGTTCCTTGGGGTGTAAACGCGAGGTTAACGCAAGATGTAGTGGAAACCGCGATTGTCTGTGGATGACTGTGACTCGCAATTACCCATATTCGGAAAGCGCCGAAGGCTTTCCAGCCCTCCATCCCTGGTTTAGGTCAGGGCCATGGACCTGAACCTGACCCTGGGGCTCACCGCTGGATTCCTGGCCGTGGCCGTCTTTGCAGGCTGGCGGGGAGCCCGGCCCCCGGACTTCCTGAAGGGACCGCGCCTTATCCCCTGGCGCTTCATCATGGTGACGGCGGCGGCCGGCTTACTTGTTCTGGTCGTTCACCTGGTCAATCTGCTCGGGGTGAAGACCGGACGTTGATCGATTTGGCCTTTCGTCCTTCTTCGGCCGCTTGGTGAGACCCGCCATTCCGCCGGACGACATGAGCCCGACCTCAGCCAGCAAGAGCGGGATGTGCCAGGACTTCGGCGCTGCGATATAGCGTGGCTGCCAGGTGGGATCGTACTTGTCCTTGTACCGATGCACCCCCTGGAAGTTGTAGATCTCTTCCCCGCGCTCGAAGAGCAGGTTGCCCACCCGCGACATCATGGGGGCCAGGGGCCTGTCATCGAGGCCTGAAAGAGGGGCCAGGCCGAACTCGAAGGCCTGATAACCCTGCTCCTGTCCCCATCCGATGAGCTCGACGAAGAGAAAATCCATGACGTTCTTGGGCGCGTCGTCGGAATAGCGCATCAGGTCCATGGAGAAGGACAGCCGCGCCGAGGTGGTCCAAAGGGTGGCGAAGGCTACGACCCTGTCGTCCTGGCGCACGATGGCAATCGGGAATTCCGCCACATAGCGGGGGGTAAAGCCCCCGAGAGAAAAGCCCTTTTCTCCCCCGGCATGGTGCCCCAGCCAGGACTCCGAGATCGCCTGGAGTTCGGACATCAGGGGCTGGGCCTCCCCTGCGGCAATGACCTCGAAACTCCCGCCGCTGGATCCGATCTTCTTCCAGGCCCGACGCAGATTACCCCGGCGGGTGCCGTCCAGCCGGAAGCTGTCCAGGGGCACGGTGGCATTTTCCCCGACTTTCTGGATGGAAAAGCCAAGCTCGACGAGGTCGGGCAACTCATCAACCCCGACCCCATAGACACCAGGCCTAGCGGCATGGGCGTCCGCCAGCTCGCGGAACCGCCAGAGCAGGTCCAGGCGCTCATCCTGCCGCCCCACAGGCGCACCCAGGGCCACCCAGGAACGACCCCTCACCCCGAACATCAGGAAGGACTCCCCGGAAAACGAAAACAGAAACCGCTTGTCCCCAAGCAATGCGAGGTTCGCCCCCGGTTCTGCGGCTTCCGCATGGGCCAGGATGTGGCGAATGCGGGCGAAATCAGGATCATCCTCTCCGACAATGGGCGGAGCCGCAGCCGTGGCGATCAGGCGCCAGACCCCGAAAACCAGCAGACCAATGGCCGCCCCGGCCCAGGCCCGGGCCGCGCGGGCGGCATCGGCGTCAATCATGACCCGCCACCAGGATTGGTCGCCATAGTCGGCATGCTCGAAGGACCAGAGCCCCAGCAGACCAGCGCCCACGACCGCCGCGAGGGCCGATGCGAGCCAGCCGGGCGTCACCTCCATCCGGGTCAGGGCCGCCTTGCGCGGAAAGGCCTCCCGGAAGGGGGCCATGGCCATCAACATGACCAGGAGCAGGACCGCCTCCTCCCAGACATAACCCTTCAGCAGGGACAGGGGTGCGGCAATGGCCAGGGTCGCCATGGTTGCCGCCCAGGCCGCATCCAGTTTCGACCGAAGCCCGAAGGCCAGCATGACCAGGAGCAGTCCCGCGACGCTGGACAGGAAGTGGCTGACCTCGATCAGCAGGGGCGGGGTGATCTCATAGAGCCGGATGAATCGGTCGGGGACGGAGGGGCTCGCACCCGAGGCCAGGAGCAGAATACCGAGCGCCAGGGTGAGGGAGGCCGCCACCAGGGGGGCCATGGCCAGGGCGGCTGGTCTGAGGTCTCGCCAGAATCGCATGGTCGAACGTGGCTCCAGGCTCAGCCCCTTATAGCGCGATCGGTGGACGGAGCCCCAATTGAAGCTATCAAACAGTTGTTCGACACCCTTGCTCTTGGATTGCTCGTCGCTAAGGTGGCGCGGAAAACATTCTGACAGAAGGGAGACCTCCATGGCCGACTTCGGCACCAGCGAACTTGATGCGTTCCGGACCGAAGTACGTACCTGGCTGGAGGCCAATTATCCCGCTGAGCTGAAGGATCGTTCCGCTACGACCGATCCAGAGGCGACCTGGGGCGGCAGGGCCTTCATCGGGTCCACGGACCCCCAGATCACCTGGATGCGCCGCGTCGCCGAAAAGGGCTGGACCGCACCGACCTGGCCGACCTCGGTCGGCGGAGCCGGCCTGCCCGCCGACAAGGCCCGGATCGTCGAACAGGAACTGGTCGCCGGCCGCTACAATGCGCCTCTGGCCTCCTTCGGGGTCTGGATGCTGGGCCCGGTTCTCCTCGAATATGGCAATGAGGCCCAGAAGGCCGAGCACATGCCCGACATCGTCGCGGGCAACACCCGCTGGTGTCAGGGCTATTCCGAGCCCGGCGCGGGGTCCGACCTGGCCGCCCTCCAGACCCGTTGCGAGGACAAGGGTGATCACTGGCTGATCAATGGCCAGAAGGTCTGGACCTCCTATGCCAACAAGGCCGACTGGTGCTTTTGCCTGGTCCGCACCGACACCTCGAAGAAGCACGAGGGCATTTCCTTCGTCCTGATCGACATGACCAGTCCCGGGGTCGAGACCCGGCCGATCAAGCTGATCTCCGGCGAGAGCCCCTTCTGCGAGACCTTTTTCACCGATGTGAAGATCCCCAAGGGCAATCTGGTGGGCAAGGTCAATGGCGGCTGGGAAATCGCCAAGCGCCTGCTTCAGTATGAGCGCCAGAACATCTCCGGTGGCTTTGGCGGTGGCGGCGGGGCTGGCGGTTCGGCCGGTGACCTGGGCCAGCTGGCCTTGAACTATTCCGGTCCGGACGAGACCGGGCGGGTGTCGGATCGCGATCTGCGTCAGCGGATCACCCGCAACAAGATGGATTTCCAGTGCCTGGGCCTGACGATCAATCGCACCGCGGCTGAGGCCCGGGCCTCCAATGGTCCGTCGGCCGCCACCTCGATCATCAAATATGCCGCCGCCTCCTTTGCTCAGGAACGCTCGGAACTCATGATCGAGACCCTGGGGCATCAGGCCCTGGGCTGGGGCGGGGATGCCTATAGCCCGGCGGAGCTGATTGCGACCCGGGGCTGGCTGAGGTCCAAGGGCAATTCCATTGAAGGCGGCACCAGCGAAGTGAATATCAATGTGGTGTCCAAGCGTGTGCTTGGCCTACCCGATCTCAAATAGACCCTGAGCCCCAATTTCAGGGGCCAGTCATTCGTGTTTTTGACGTTCGAATTCCTGAAGGCGATTTCCCATGGCTGATTTTGGCGGCGACGATACCGAGGCTTTCCGTGGCGAGGCCCGGACCTGGCTTGAGGCCAATTTTCCGGAAGCGCTAAAGGCAAATCCCGCAGCCCAGATGGCCGCGGCCATGGGCGGCAAGGAATCCCCCGAGGCCAAGCTCTGGCGCGAGCGTATGGGCGAGCGCGGCTGGGGCACCCCCACCTGGCCTGCTGAATATGGCGGCGGTGGCCTGTCCCGTCCCCAGGCCCGTGTCCTGGCCGAGGAAATGGCCAGGATCGGGGCCCGCAATCCCATCGGCGGCATGGGCGTCATGATGTTCGGCCCGACCCTGATCGAATACGGCACCGAGGAGCTGAAGCGTCAGCACCTGCCTGGGATCATCAAGGGCGAGGTCCGCTGGTGCCAGGGCTATTCGGAGCCGGGCTCCGGTTCTGACCTGGCCAGCCTCCAGACCCGCGCCGAGGACAAGGGCGACCACTATCGGGTCAATGGCCAGAAGATCTGGACCTCAGGCGCCAATCTGGCGGACTGGTGCTTCTGTCTGGTGCGCACGGATACGGCCAAGAAGCACGAGGGTATCTCCTTCCTGCTGATCAATATGCGCACGGCCGGAGTCGAGGTTCGCCCGATCCTGCTGATCAATGGCACCTCGCCCTTCTGCGAGACCTTCTTCACCGATGTGGTGGTGCCCAAGAACCAGCTGTTTGGCCCGCTCAATGGCGGCTGGACGGTGGCCAAGCGCCTGCTGCAGTTCGAGCGCGACAACATCTCTGCCGGTCTTGGCGGCGGATCCATCGGAGCCCCGGTTCAGGCCCTGACCGTCGAGACGGCGGCCAAGGACTATGTGGGTCTGGATGAGACCGGCCGCCTGTCCGACACCGACTTCCGCCGCCGGGTGACCGAGCACCTGATGGAGGTTCACAGCTTCCAGCTCACCGTTCGCCGCGCCGCCGACGAGGCCCGCTCCAACCAGGGTCCGTCTGCCGCCACCTCGATCATGAAATATGCCGGGGCCAAGGTGGCCCAGGACCGCAATGAGCTGATCGTCGAGGCCCTCGGGGCCAATGGTCTGGGCTGGGAGGGCGAGGCCTATTCCGGTCCCGAACTGGCCGCCGTGCGCACCTGGCTGAGGTCCAAGGGCAATTCCATCGAAGGTGGCACTTCGGAGATCAATCTGAACGTGGTCTCCAAGCGCGTCCTGGGCCTGCCCGATCCCAAATAGGGCAGACTCCCGAAACCCGAATTTTCTGCTATAATGCAAACTAATATATTGAATAAATGGGAGAATTTTTATGGCTGACTTTGGTGGAGCCGATCTGGATGCCTTCCGCACCGAAGCGCGCGAATGGCTGGAAGCCAATTTCCCGAAATCCCTCGCCAAGGATCAGGAAGGCCAGACGGCTGCCCTGATGGGCGGTGACAAGCCCACCGGCGACATTGCGCTCTGGAAGGAGCGCATGGGGGCCAAGGGCTGGGGCGTTCCCACCTGGCCCGCCGCCTATGGCGGTGGTGGCCTGTCGGCTGGTGAAGCCCGGGTTCTGGGTCAGGAAATGGGCCGCATCGGGGCCATCAATCCCATCGGCGGCATGGGCGTGGGCATGTTCGGCCCGACCCTGCTGGAATACGGCACCGAAGAGCAGAAGCAGAAATATATCCCCGACATCTGCACCGCCAAGGTGCGCTGGTGCCAGGGCTTCTCCGAACCCGGTGCCGGTTCGGATCTGGCCAGCCTGCAGACTAAGGCCGAGGACAAGGGCGACCACTTCCTGGTCAATGGCCAGAAGATCTGGACCTCGGGCGCGCAATACGCCGACATGATCTTCTGCCTGGTGCGCACCGACACCACCAAGAAGCACGAAGGCATTTCCTTCGTGGTCTTCTCCATGCACCAGCCCGGCGTCGAGATCCGTCCGATCAAGCTGATCGCCGGCAACTCCCCCTTCTGCGAAACCTTCATCACGGACGTGAAGGTGCCCAAGGAAAACCTGATCGGCCCGCTGAACGGCGGCTGGTCGGTGGCCAAGCGTCTGCTGCAACATGAGCGCAGCGGCATGGGTGGCCGGATGGGCGAAGGCGGCCAGCGCAACAAGGCCGATATCCTGGGCATCGTGGCCAAGAAGTATGTGGGCGAGGACGAGGCCGGTCGCCTGGCCGACTCCGACCTGCGCACCCGCATCATCATGAACGAGATCGACCAGCGCGCCCTGCAACAGACCGTGCGCCGCGCCGCCCTGGAGGCCCGCAGCAATTCGGGTCCCTCGGCTGCCACCTCGATCATGAAGAACGCAAACATGAAGGTCGCCCAGGATCGGGCCGAGCTGACCCTGGAATTCATGGGTCATCAGGGCCTGGGCTGGGAAGGCGCAGATTTCAATGCCGAGGAACTGGCCGCTGTGCGCGCCTGGCTGGGCGGCAAGGCCGGCTCCATCTATGGCGGGTCCAACGAAGTCCAGAACAACATCATCTCGAAGCGGATCCTGGGCCTGCCCGATCTGACCCAGAGCCACTAGTTTTTGAACGTTTGATTTTTCAGGAGAATTTTTAATGGCAGATTTTGGAGGCGGTGATCTCGACGCCCTGCGCACGGAAGCGCGGGCCTGGATCGAAGCCAACTTCCCGGCCTCCCTCAAGGGCCGTCCGAACCCGATGATGCGGGAAGAGCGGAGCACCCCTAGCGCAGACCAGGAAGCCTGGCGCAAGGCCATGGGCGAAAAGGGTTGGGGCGTTCCCACCTGGCCCGCGGCCTATGGCGGCGGTGGTCTCTCGGCCGCTGAAGGCCGCCTGATCCAGCAGGAGCTGGGCCGCGCCGGGGCCTATAACCCCATCGGTGGTATGGGCGTCATGATGTTCGGCCCGACGCTGCTGGAATACGGCACGGAAGAGCAGAAGCTGCAGCATATCCCGCCGATCTGCCGCGGTGACCTGCAGTGGTGCCAGGGCTTCTCCGAGCCGGGTGCCGGTTCTGACCTGGCCAGCCTGCAGTGCAAGGCCGAGGACAAGGGCGATCATTGGCTGATCAATGGCCAGAAGATCTGGACCTCCGGCGCACAATACGCCGACTGGTGCTTCTGCCTGGTGCGCACCGACACCTCCAAGAAGCATGAGGGTATCTCCTTCGTGCTCTTCACCATGCACCAGCCCGGCGTCGAGGTTCGCCCGATCCCCCTGATCGCCGGCAACTCGCCCTTCTGCGAAACCTTCCTCACCGATGCCAAGGCCGAGAAGAACGACCTGGTGGGCCCGCTGAACGGTGGCTGGACCATCGCCAAGCGTCTGCTGCAGCATGAGCGTGGCGGCCTGTCCGGCGCCGGTGGCGGCTTCGGGGCGGCCAAGCCGCTCAACAAGCTGGCCAAGGACTATGTGGGCACCGACGAACAGGGCCGCATCTCCGATGCCGACCTGCGCACCCGCATCATCATGAACGAGATCGACGCCCGCGCCTTCCAGCAGACGGCCGTGCGCTCGATGATGGAATCCCGCTCCAATTCGGGTCCGTCGGCGGCGACCTCGATCATGAAGAATGCCGGCACCCGCGTCATGCAGGACCGGGCCGAACTGACCCTCGAACTCATGGGCCACCAGGGTCTTGGCTGGGAGGGCGACGCCTTCACCCCCGAGGAACTGGGTGCCGTTCGCGGCTGGCTCGGCGGCAAGGCCACCACCATCTATGGCGGCAGCCAGGAAGTGCAGAACAACATCATTTCCAAG
>CAIYZB010000105.1 GCA_903930545.1 uncultured Alphaproteobacteria bacterium | reverse complement strand
GACGTATGGCGGCCTCGACCGCCGCCAGGGCCCTGTTGCTGGCCCATCAGCTGCAGCAAAGAACTTAGCCGAGCAAGAACCGAGACACTTTTCAAAGAGAAACACCATGCACGACATACTTGAACAACTTGAAGCCAAGCGTGAACTGGCCCGTTTGGGCGGTGGCCAGAAGCGCATCGACCTGCAGCACAAGAAAGGCAAACTCAGCGCGCGCGAGCGCCTCGAACTGCTGCTCGACGAAGGCACGTTTGAAGAATGGGACATGTTTGTCGAACACCGCTGTGTCGATTTCGGCATGCAGGAGCAGAAGATCCCGGGTGACGGCGTCGTCACCGGCTACGGCATGATCAATGGCCGCCTGGTGTTTGTCTTCAGCCAGGATTTCACCGTGTTTGGCGGTGCATTGAGTGAAGCCCACGCGGAAAAAATCTGCAAGGTGATGGACCAGGCGATGAAGGTCGGCGCGCCGGTGATCGGATTGAACGATTCCGGTGGTGCACGCATTCAGGAAGGCGTGGCTTCGCTCGGAGGCTATGCTGACGTCTTCCAGCGCAACGTGATGGCCAGCGGTGTCGTGCCGCAGATCAGCATGATCATGGGTCCCTGCGCCGGTGGTGCGGTCTACAGCCCGGCCATGACCGACTTCATCTTCATGGTGAAGGACACCTCCTACATGTACGTCACCGGTCCCGACGTGGTGAAGACCGTGACCCACGAGGAAGTGACCCACGAGGAACTGGGGGGCTATCGCATCCACGCCATGAAGTCCGGCGTTGCCGACGGCGCTTTCGAGAACGATCTCGAGGCCCTGACCCAGGTCCGGCGTCTGGTGGACTTCCTGCCCACCTCCAACCGCGACCGGGCCCCGATCCGCGAGACCGAAGACCCTTGCGAGCGCACCGAGGCCAGCCTGGATACCCTGGTCCCGGCCAATCCGAACAAGCCCTATGACATGAAGGAACTGATCACGAAGATGGTCGACGAGGCCGACTTCTTCGAAATCAGCCCGGACTTCGCCAAGAATATCATCTGCGGCTTTGGCCGGATGGAAGGGGCCACGGTGGGCATCGTCGCCAACCAACCCCAGGTCCTGGCCGGCGTCCTGGACATCGATTCCAGTCGCAAGGCCGCCCGCTTTGTCCGCTTCTGCGATGCCTTCGAAATCCCCCTGGTGACCCTGGTGGATGTCCCGGGCTTCATGCCGGGTACGAAGCAAGAGCAGGGCGGCCTCATCCGCCACGGGGCCAAGCTGCTCTTTGCCTATGCCGAGGCCACCGTGCCCAAGGTGACCCTGATCACCCGCAAGGCCTATGGTGGTGCCTATGACGTGATGAGCTCCAAGCACATCCGCGGCGACATCAACTATGCCTGGCCCACCGCCGAGATCGCGGTCATGGGCTCCAAGGGGGCGGTGGAGATCATCTTCCGCGCCGAGATCGGCGACCCCCAGGCCATTGCCACCCGTGAGGCGGAATACAAGGACCGCTTCGCCAATCCCTTCATCGCCGCCAGCCGGGGCTATATTGACGATGTGATCAAGCCCAGCGAGACCCGCCGGCGGATCGCCCGGGCCCTGCGCAATCTCAGGGGCAAGGAACTCGAGAACCCCTGGAAGAAACACGACAATATCCCCCTCTGATCACCCTCTCGGTCCCTGGCTGACCCGCTGGTCGCTGGCACCGGATGGTGAGGCCGTCCACCAGCCCCTCAGCGGCAACTGGCTCATGCCCGTGCGACGGGGAGATCAGGCCGCCATGCTCAAGCTAGCCGCCAGTCCCTTCGAACGGGACGGCGCGCGGCTGATGGCCTGGTGGGACGGGCGAGGGGCCGCAAGGGTTCTGGCCCACGAGGACCCAGCCCTGCTGATGGAGCGGGCCGAGGGCACAGGCTCTCTCATCGCCATGGCCCGTGACGGGCAGGACGAAGCGGCCACCCGCATCGCCTGCGACACTGTGGGCCGGCTGCATGCTGTAACCGGACCTGCCCCGGACCTTCCAAGCCTTGCCGAGCGGTTCGCGCGGCAAG
>CAIYZB010000104.1 GCA_903930545.1 uncultured Alphaproteobacteria bacterium | reverse complement strand
GGACACGAACCCCCACACCCAGACCGATCCGGACACCGATGGCCGGCCCTATCTGATTTCCGCCCGCACTGAGCCTGGCCGCTATGGCAGCCCCTTCGAGCAGGAACGCACCCTCAGGGACAATGCCAACCGCAACCTACTGGTGGGCATCGCCCTCGGAGGGGCCGTGGCCATCGGGGCCATGACCTATTTTGCCAATGAGCAGGGATCCTTTGCCGTTGCCGGCCAGAGGGTCGACCAGCAGGTTCTGGCCACCTCGGCCCAGGCCCGGGACGTCACGGCCGAAGTCGCAGATTCCGCCGCCGGCTCCGCCCGCACCACAGGGGTGGCCGTTGACCAGTCCCTGTCCGATGTCGCTGACCAGGCTCGCGGCAATTAGGTTCATCCCGACCGCCCAGGCGGTCTGACAGGAGTTTTGCCATGCTTTATTGGGCAGCAGTGTTTCTGGTGATCGCTCTGGTCGCCGGACTTATCGGATTTGGCGGCATCGCCGCCGCCTCATTCGGCTTCGCCAAGATCATCTTCATCGTGGCAGTCGTTCTCTTCCTGGTGAGTGCCGTCTTCGGCATGTCCCGCCGCCAGAGCTGAGGCAGGGCGGCATCCGGGCCATGTCCGGATGCTGCACCCCTCGGGTCAGCATCAGGCGGTCTGACCCGACATGGCCATGGCATCGCGCATCATGGCTTCCACGCCCCCAACAGCCGTACCTTTTCCCCGCCGATTTCGCGGCTGGTCCAGCAGACCTGACAGGGCGCTGCGGCCCCGGGAGACCCGGCTCTTGATCGTGCCGATGGCAACGCCAGCAATGGAAGCGGCCTGTTCATAGTCGCACCCCCCGGCCGCCGTCAGCATGATGGCCTGACGCTGTTCCGCCGGCAGCTGGTGCAGGGCACCAGACACATCAGCCAGTTCCAGGGTCGCCTCCACACTGTCTACGGCGTGGACGGTATTGGCGTGCAGATCGGTATTGAGCTGGCTGAGGCGGCGATCCTTGCGCCAGGACGAATAGAAGGCGTTGCGCAGGATCCTGTAGGTCCAGGCCCGGAAATTGGTTCCGGGCTTGTAGGAGCGTCGAGCCGCCCAGGCCTTCATCAGGGTCTCCTGGACCAGATCATCGGCCAGGGCATGGTTGCGACACAGGGATCGGCTGAAGGCCCGCAAGGGTGCCATCACCTCGATCAGATCGCGGCGGAAGGCTTCGTTCTCGGAGATTTCGCAGACGGTCATTGGCCTGGCTCCCGGCGGGAGGGGCGATCTGACCGGAACCAAGCCGGGGCCGGGACGTTGAAACCCTGTGCCCAATCGGACATGTCCCAAGGAGAAGTCCCGTGAACGACGACATCATCAAAGGCCAATGGAAAGAACTGGTTGGCGAGGCTCGCCTCCAGTGGGGGAAGCTCACCGACAACGACCTCGCGATTGCTGAAGGCACCACCGAGAAGCTGGTTGGCTCCATCCAGAAGCGCTACGGCGTCTCCAAGGATGACGCCGCGCGCCAGGTCAGTGACTGGGCGGAGCGGGTCACCAAGTCCGTCAAGAAGGACTGATCCGGTGACCGCACCGCGTGCTCTCACCCTGTCGGTGATCTTGTCCATGGCCGTTATCTCGCTTTCTGGATGCAACACTGTCAAAGGAGCCGGAAGAGACGTCTCGGCCACTGGCCGGGCTGTCACCGGCGCGGCGACCCATGTTGAAAAAGACTTGAAGAACTGACTGAGCCTCCGCCGTCCGGGGCATTGCACCGGGCGGCGGGACGGCGCTTTTCCGCTCAGGCTTCGCGTTGATGACGCACGGCCATGACCACACCCGTGAGGGTCAGGACGGCAGTGGCCAGGGCGGCGAAGGTCGTGACCGGATGGGACCGGATGTCGCGCTTGGCGTGACGGGCAAGGCTGGCGGTGTGGGAGCGCAGCTCCGCCGCAAGGGTCAGGGCGGCAACGGTCAGCCCCAAGGCGATCTTGGACAGGGTGTCGTCCGTTGCGGACTGAACCTTGTCAGTGGCCTCATGGAGGTCCTTCAGAACGCCATTGACGGCCTTGCCCAGATCATCGGGCATTGTGTGGTCAAGGGTGTCATGGAGCGCGCGTTTGAGGGTCGGCGGCATGTTGCAGCATCCTGTTGTTGTGGATGCGGCGGGGAGGTGCCGCATCTGTCGATGCTGGAGACCTAGGCCTTCGCATCAACAGCCGGCAGACTCGGAAACTACACACGTCTTAGGAGACTATGGCCGTTGCTGACCCGATGCCTGAGTATTTGACGTGGCTCCCAGGGCCACGAGGGCGGGCCCAGACTCAGAAAATCAAATGAGACGCCGGACCTGTTCCGGCAAGGCTCATGCCGTCTGGCTCGACCCTGAGCCTAAGGACATCCTCCATGTTGAAGCGCATCAGCTTCGCCCTGACCCTGAGCCTGCTTGGCTCCGGCCTGGCAATCTCCGCCCCTGCTGCTGCCCAGACCTATGGCAATGATCACCGAATGGGCGGTCAGGAAATGCGGCACGAAACCCAGCTGCCCCAGCAGTATCGTCATGACCGCTATGTTGTTCAGGACTGGCGTCAGAGACGTCTTGCGGCCCCGCCGCGCGGCTATCACTGGGTTCGCTACGGTAATGACAACTTCGTTCTGGTGGCCATCAATGGCGGCCAGATTTCCTCGACCGTGCGTCAGAACCAGTATGGCTATTCCCAGCAATGGAACCGCGGCCAGCGTCTGGAACGGGAATACCGGAACAGCCGTTATGTGGTGTCGGACTGGCGCGGAGCCCGTCTGCGCAACCCCGGTCGCGGCCGTCACTGGGTGCGGACAGACAACCAGTACATCCTGATCTCGATCCGCTCGGGGATTGTCTATGGGACAGCGGCAAGGCGTCGCTAGGACTTCAACCCGACCAGTGATAGGGCTGGTCCCGAGGCGGTCGAACCGGCCGCCTCGGCCTTCGAGACATTCGACCCATGGCACGGCGCGTTTCGCTCCCGGCCGATCAGGTCCCGCCGCCCAAGGGTAGCGGCTCACGCCCGGATCTTGTCGTCGCCATAGGTGCCTCAGCCGGCGGTCTTGAGGCCTGCAGTGCCCTGCTGGACGCCCTCACCGACGCCACCGGACTGGCCTTCATCCTGATCCAGCATCTGGATCCATCCCACGAAAGCCTGATGGTCAGCCTGCTGACCAGTCACACGGCCATGAGGGTGGTTCAGGCCGTCGATGGCATGCGGATCGAGACGGGTCATGTCTATGTCATCCCGCCCGGAGGCCAGATCACGATCCAGGGCGACCAGCTCTCGGTGACCAGTCTGGAACCCCAGCCCGGCACCCGCCTTGGATTTGACATCCTGCTGCCGAGCCTCGCCGAAACCTTTGGTGCCAGGGCCGTGGCCATCGTCCTGTCCGGCACAGGAGCCGACGGCACCGCTGGCCTGGCAGATATCAAGAAGGCCGGTGGATGGGTGATCGCCCAGACCCCGTCCGAAGCTGGCTTTCCCGGCATGCCGACCAGTGCCATCGAATCTGGCCTGGTGGATGAGACTCTCGGGGTCGCTGACATTCCAAAGGCCCTTCAGTCCAGGCGACAGAGTCCCGCCGATGCGCCAGCCACACCCCAGCCTCACGACCTGGAACACTGCCTTCCGCGGGTCATCGATGTCCTGAAACGCCAGACAGCCCATGACTTCAGCCTCTACAAGCACGGTACCCTGGTCAGGCGTCTGGAACAGCGAATGGGGGTTCTGGGAGTCCAGATCACCGAGGCTGAAACCTATCTGGCGAGGCTGGAGTCCGACCCCACAGAACCCGAACAACTGGCCCGTCTGCTTCTGATCAATGTCACCCGGTTCTTCCGCGACACCGAGGTGTTCGAGTTCCTGGCCAAGGAGGTCATTCCCGGGATCATCGCCAAGAAGCATGACTTCGATACCCTGAGGATATGGACTGCAGGCTGCAGCTCAGGCGAGGAAGCCTATTCCCTGGCCATCATTGTCAGCGAAGCCCTCGCAGACTCAGGCAGTCGCCTGAAGCTGCAGATCTTTGCGTCCGATGCCGATCCCGAGGCCATAGCGACAGCACGGGAAGGGCTCTACCCCCTGTCCATTACTGACCAGATCTCGGCCGAGCGCCTGGAGCGGTTCTTTACAATGGATGCCCACGGCTATCGCGTGACACCAGGTCTGCGGTCCGCTGTGACCTTTTCCGTGCAGAATGTCCTCAGCGACCCGCCCTTCTCACGGCTGGACCTGATCGCCTGCCGCAATCTGATGATTTATCTGGATCGCAAGGCTCAGACCCATGTGATGGGCCTGTTCAACTTTGCCCTCAATCAGGGCGGCATCCTGGTCCTTGGCAATGCCGAGACGACAGGGACCGATCAGGGTCTCTTTGAGGTGGTGTCCAAATCCAGCCGGATCTATCGCCGCAAGGGCTTGCCGAGCAATGTGATCGCCCTGTCCGAGGGTGGTGACAAGGCCGACGCGAGACGAAGCTGGCCAGCTCCGACCGACGAGGCCATCAGCCGGCAGGCCGCCCTGGGGGACATTTGCCGCCGCGCGGTGGCTGACAACCTTGCCCCGGCCGCCATACTGACGGACCTTGACCTCAACAGCCTTTATTCAACGGGTCCGGTCGGTCGCTATCTGCAAGTCGCAGCGGGGCTTGCCTCTCACAGTCTGCTGACCATGGTGCCCCTGCCACTTCAGGCCACGCTGCGGGAGCTGACCCGTCGGGTGCTCGATACACGCCAGCCGGCCAGCGGCCCCGGAGGCCAGACCCTGATCAATGGCGTCGCCACTGAATTCAGGATCGAGGTCCAGGTCCTGGACTCCGGCGGGGCCTCCTATCTGCTGATCGGCTTCATTGATCTGCTGCCCGGTAAGGCCTGCGCCACTGCCCCCACCCTGCCCTACGATCTGGACCGGGTGGGCGAACTGGAGCTGGCTCTCGCCGCCGCCCGCAGCGACCTGGCCGGAGCGGTCCAGTCTCTGGAATCCTCGGCCGAGGATCACAAGGCCATCCAGGAGGAAGCGCTCTCCATCAATGAAGAGCACCAATCCACCAATGAGGAGCTGCTGACCTCGAAGGAGGAATTGCAGTCCCTCAATGAGGAACTGACGGCCCTGAACAGCCAGCTCCAGGAGACCCTGGACCGACAGAGGACGACCTCTGACGACCTTCAGAATGTGCTCTACAGCACGGATGTTGCGACGCTTTTCCTGGATACACAGCTTCGCATCCGCTTCTTCACCCCGACAACCAAGGCCTTTTTCAATGTCATCAGTGGGGATGTCGGCAGGCCCCTGTCCGACCTGAATTCCCTGGCAGCCGACACGACCCTGACGGCTGATGCCTGGAAGGTCCTGAAGGATTTCGAACCGATCGAACGGGAGATCGAGACCGCTCACGGGATCTGGTTCGTCCGGCGCATCCTGCCCTATCGCACCCACAATGATGGTGTTGAGGGGGTGGTGATCACCTTCTCCGACATCACCGAGCGCAAGACCATTTCCAAGGCCCTGGAGGTCGCCAAACAGCAGGCGGAACTGGCCACCGTGGCCAAGTCCCGCTTCCTCGCCGCCGCCAGCCACGATCTGCGCCAACCTCTACAGGCCCTGGCCCTGCTTCAGGGGCTGCTGGTGCGCATCGTGAAGGGCGACCGCGCCCAGATGCTGCTCGGGCGCCTTGAGGAATCCGTCGGCACCATGACGGGCATGCTGGATACCCTGCTGGACATCAACCAGATCGAGGCCGGAACGGTTCACGCCGAGATGACCACCTTCCCGGTGGCCGCCTTGCTGGAGCGGCTTGAGAGCGAGTTTGCCTACAGCGCCCGGTCCCTCGGCCTGGATCTGAGGGTTGTTCACTGCAGCCTCAGCGTCACCTCTGACATGGGTTTGCTGGAGCAGATGGTTCGCAACATCCTGTCCAATGCCCTGAAATATACCCGCAGCGGGACGATCCTTCTGGGCTGCCGCCGTCACGGCGCGACCCTGACCCTGGAGGTCTGGGATACGGGGATCGGCATCCCGCCTGATGAGCTGGACGCGGTGTTTGACGAGTATCATCAGCTGGACAATCCCGCTCGGGAACGCAGCCGTGGCCTGGGCCTGGGTCTGTCCATCGTTCAGCGGCTCGGGCGGTTTCTGGGGCACCCGGTGGAGGTCCGCTCCAGCCTGGGCAAGGGTTCGGTCTTCACCGTTGAAATCGCCTCCAGCAAGACCGAGGGCCTGCCGCCGGCCGACAATGCCACCCCCCCGATGGGATTGCAGGTCCCCCAACGGAAGATGCGGGGCACGATCCTCCTGATGGAGGATGACACCGAGGTTCGTGAGCTTCTGACCCTGTTTCTCACCGACAAAGGGTGTGAGGTCCATGCCTTCGCGGACGGTGCCACCGCCCTGTCGGCGGTTGAGGCGGGAGACCTGCGACCG
>CAIYZB010000103.1 GCA_903930545.1 uncultured Alphaproteobacteria bacterium | reverse complement strand
CCGAATACAAAGACGCCCCGGAGAGTGATCTCCGGGGCGCTTTCGTTTGGGTGGATGTGGTGGGACTAGCCCACCACCCCGTGGGCCAGGATCGCCAGCAGCAGCAGAGCCACAATGTTGGTGATCTTGATCATCGGGTTCACGGCGGGGCCCGCCGTGTCCTTGTAGGGGTCGCCGACGGTGTCGCCGGTGACAGCGGCCTTGTGGGCTTCAGAGCCCTTGCCGCCATAGTGACCTTCTTCGATCAGCTTCTTGGCGTTGTCCCAGGCGCCGCCGCCGGAGGTCATCGAGATGGCCACGAACAGGCCGGTCACGATCACGCCCATCAGCATGGCACCGAGGGAGGCAAAACCATTCACCTTGCCGGCAATGGCGGTGATGGAGAAGAACAGGACGACCGGCGACACCACGGGAAGCAGCGACGGGACGATCATCTCGCGGATGGCAGCACTGGTCAGGATCGAGACCGCACGGCCGTATTCCGGCTTCACTTCGCCCGTCATGATGCCGGGGTTTTCCCGGAACTGACGACGGACTTCTTCCACCACGGCTTCAGCCGCACGACCAACGGCGGTCATGGACATGCCACCGAACAGGAAGGGCAGCAGGCCGCCGAACAGCAGGCCAACCACGACATAGGGGTTGGACAGGTCGAAGGCGACGGTGCCGAGACCGTAGAAGAACGAGTTCACGTCCGTGGTCTGGGCGAAGTATTTCAGGTCTTCCGTATAGGCGGCGAAGAGCACCAAGGCGCCCAGGCCGGCCGAACCGATGGCATAGCCCTTGGTCACGGCCTTGGTGGTGTTGCCGACGGCGTCCAGGGCGTCGGTGGTGACGCGGACTTCCGGGGGCAGACCCGCCATTTCAGCGATGCCGCCGGCATTGTCCGTCACCGGGCCGAAGGCGTCGAGGGCGACGATGAAGCCCGCGAGGGACAGCATCGAGGTAGTGGCGATGGCAATGCCGAACAGGCCGGCGAGGCCATAGGTCACGATGATGCCGCCGATGATGACCAGGGCCGGAGCGGCCGTGGACTCAAGGCTCATGGCCAGACCCTGGATGACGTTGGTGCCGTGGCCGGAGACAGAGGCCTTGGCCACCGACTTCACCGGACGGAAGCCCGTGCCGGTGTAGTATTCGGTGATGACGACGATCAGGGCCGTGACGACCAGGCCGGCGATGCCGCAATAGAACAGCTCGGTAGCGCCAAAGGTCTTGTCGGCAACGGTGACCGGACCGGTGACCAGGGTGTTGATGACCCAGTAGAGGGCACCAACCGACAGCAGGCCAGTGACGATCAGGCCCTGATATAGGGCCCCCATGATGTTCTGCGACTTGCCCAGACGCACGGCGAAGGTGCCGATGATCGAGGTGACGATGCAGACGCCGCAGATGGCCAGCGGCAGGAGCATCATGTTGGAAACCACGTCCGGGAGGGCGCGGAAGAAGATGGCGGCCAGAACCATGGTCGCGACGGTGGTCACGGCATAGGTTTCAAACAGGTCGGCAGCCATACCGGCGCAGTCGCCCACATTGTCGCCGACATTGTCAGCGATGGTGGCGGCGTTACGGGGGTCATCTTCCGGGATGCCGGCCTCGACCTTGCCGACCAGGTCGCCGCCGACGTCCGCACCCTTGGTGACGATGCCGCCGCCGAGACGGGCGAAGATGGAGATCAGCGACGCACCGAAGCCGAGGGCGACGAGGCTGTCGACCACTTCACGGCTGGTGTTCTCAAAGCCCATGACCTCGGTCAGCGCATAATAGTAACCCGCGACGCCGATCAGGGCGAAGCCGGCCACCAGCATGCCGGTGATGGCACCGGAGCGGAAGGCCAGGGACAGGCCCTTGGCCAGGCTCTCGGAAGCGGCCTGGGCGGTACGGACATTGGCCCGAACGGAGATCAGCATCCCCGCAAAGCCAGCCAGACCGGACAGGACGGCACCGATGGCAAAGCCAATGGCGGCGTTCCAGCCGATGAGAAGGCCGACGGCGACCAGGATCACGGCCCCCACCACACCAATGGCGGTGTACTGCTTGTTCAGATAGGCCTGAGCGCCTTCCTGAATGGCAGCTGCAATTTCCTGCATTCGGGCGTTGCCCGGCGATGCCTGCAGCAGCGAGATGGTCTGAAGGATGCCATACAGCACCGCCAGAACCCCTGCGCCGATGACCAGCGTAAGAACAGAAATCATGTTTAAAGCGCCCCTTTGCGATTGCGCGGAGGGTTGCCGACGCCAGACAGAACCTGTCCGTGTCGGATGTGCCCAACCCCAATATTTCCCCAAGACCGGGACACCGGAAACGATGCCCCCAAAGAAAAGACGGCGGAAAATGCCAAAACTGATGCGCGGAAGCAACGCCCCTTGGATCAGGGACGGATTTCCGGGCTGTTGCGCCCTGCCACGGGGCCGGGTCTGGCCATCTGCCGCTTGGGTGCCTGATTCATTATATTGATGCCGACAATGTCCCGCGCCCCGGCGATCTGCTGGGCCTCCCGCAACAGGGTCGCCTTCATGCGCACGGCATCGATGACGTTGTAATCATCGGCCTTGGTGAAGGGCGACCGGTGTCCGGCCCGGACCAGGGCATCGCGGAAATATGGCTCTTTCTCCCGCAATTTCACGACATTGGCCTGAGGCGACAACATGATGCGCACGCTGATGAAGACGTAGTTCACCAGAGCCCCATTGGCCACGATGGGCAGGGCGACCGGGGAAATGTCGACATACTGGCCGACATCCTTCTTGGGCTTTTCCCCACCCGACGCGAAGGCCGATCCGGCGAGCAAGGCGGCTGCGAGGCCGAGGGCAAAGGCATTTTTCAACATGCCGTGACCCTGCCCCAATATGGTTTCCGGAAACTTGCCAGACAGCCCGGCAGCACCTCAGCCGTGCTGCCAGCCACCGATTCCCGCGGAAACAAGACTTCCGCCAACCCGGACACGAACCCCCTCGCCTGTCTCGACCCGCCCGATCCGGGTCAACCCCGGCAGGCTGGAGGCCGCTGAGGTGCACACAACCTCATAGTCATCGCCGCCGGACGCCAGGGCGATCAGGCCTGCTGTGTGATCCTTCTGGCCGGCCAACCAGGTCCGGGCAGAGGGTGAGAGCGGCATGGCATCCAGGTCGAGATCGAGGGCCACCTGACTGGCCAGGCCGATGTGTCCAGCATCTGCGATCAGGCCATCTGAAACGTCGGCAGCCGCCGACACCTGAGCCCGCAAGGTCAATGCGAGATCCAGACGGGGCCGGGGCAGTCGGTAGCGATCGACAAGCCACGGATCGTCCAGTTCGCCCAGTGCCGCCTTCAGTCCCAGATAGCCGTCGCCGATGGTGCCACTGACATGGACATGGTCACCTACCCTGGCACCTGCCCGCCGTATCATGGTCCCGGCCGGCACCCAGCCCAGCAGGGTCATGGATAGGGTCAGCGGCCCGGGGGTGGAAACCGTATCGCCCCCGAGCAGGCTGAGATCGAAGGTCGCGCCATCCTCGGCGAGCCCATGGGCAAAAGCTTCTCGATCCCTGTCCGAAAACCCCAGTGGCCAGGCGGTCATCAGAAAATAGCCGAAGGGCTCGGCAGCCTTGGCCGCGAGGTCGGACAAATTGGCCCGAAGCAGCTTGCGCGCCACCAGATCAAAGGGGTCTGAGGCCAGGAAATGGACCCCGGCCACCATGGCATCCTTGGTGATGACGAGGTCGAATCCGGGTCTCGCGGCCAGGACCGCCGCATCGTCCAGCAGATCAAGGGCCTCGGGCGCGCCCCGGGTCAGGGGGCGGAACAGCCGGGCGATCTGCTCGAATTCATTCAGGGCGGACATCCTGGGCGACCCCGTCGAGGGCCCCGTTCACAAAGCCGGGCTCGGGGCCTTCGAAGAAGGACTTCGCCAGGTCGACATATTCATTGATCACCACCTCGGTGGGAACATCGTCCCGGTGGGCCAGCTCGAAGGCACCTGACCGCAGGATGGCCCGGACCGTGGCATCCAGTCGTTCAAGCCGCCAGCCGGTGGCCAGCCGTTTGATCACTGCCTGATCGATCTCGCGTTGGGCAGCCACGACCCCACGGACCAGGTCGGCAAAGAAGGCCTCATCGGCACTGGCGAGGGTGTCACCCTCTGCATCGCCCTCGATACCTCGATCAAAGCGATGCTCGGCAAACTCGCGGATCACCGCCTCGACCCCGGCCCCGGCGACCTCCATCTGGTAGAGGGCCTGAACAGCGGCGAGCCGGGCGACGGAACGGGCCTGCTTGCGGGGCGCGTTCATCGCGCGCCGCCGCCCAGGAAGCGATGCTTCAGATCCACCATGTCCAGACAGGCCCGGGCAGCGGCCCCGCCCTTGTCACCCTCGGAAGATCGGGCACGGGCCCAGGCCTGATCATCGTCCTCACAGGTCAGGATGCCGTTGCCGATGGCCAGTCGCCGACCAATGGCGAGGTCCATCAGGCCCCGGGCGCTCTCATTGGAGACGATTTCGAAGTGATAGGTCTCACCCCGGATCACGGTGCCAAGGGCGACATAGCCGTCAAACCGCTGGCCTGCGGCGCGATGGCCGCCTTCTTCGGCCATGGCGATGG
>CAIYZB010000102.1 GCA_903930545.1 uncultured Alphaproteobacteria bacterium | reverse complement strand
CCCTGATCCGCTCGCCTCCGCACTTACGGAAAATGCCGACAGCCTGCCACCGGTCCTGCTGCTGGGTCAGAGCCTGGATACCCGACTGGTGCGCTGCCTGATGCGCCTGCCCCTCTCGGACGTCCTTACCGCCCCCTATGACGATGCCCAGCTCCAGGCGGCCATCTACGGCCTGCTGGATGGAGCCTTTTCGGTTCCCGCCGCCCCGGCTGGCAACCGGCGCTCCCAGGTCCTGGCGGTCATGGGCGCGGTAGGCGGGGCGGGCGCGACGACCCTGGCCATCGAAATGGCTGCAGCCCTGGCTGGGCGTAGCGAGGGTCGTGTCTGTCTGATTGACCTGAACCTCGCCGATGGGGCCGCCCCAGCCTATCTCGGGGCTCCTGCCGCAATGTCACTTGCCGATTTCGGCAATGCCGCCGATCGGATCGACGCCGCCCTTCTGGCCGCCTTTGCCAGTCCGGTCTCCTCCGGCCTCGACCTGCTGGCCAGCCCCAGAAGCCCCAGAGGCTTCGAGCAGATCTCCCGCGAGGCGGTTCTCAAGGTCCTGGACATTGCCAGCGAGTCCTATGGCACCGTGGTCATCGACCTGCCCCGCCACCGTCAGGCCTGGACCCTGGACATCGTTTCAGGGGCCGATGAGGTGGTGGTGATCTCCGAGCTCACCGTCCCGGCCCTGATCTCCGCACGGGACCTCTGTCAGGAACTGGAGGCCGACTGCCCAGCAGGCCTGAGGGTGCGGCTGGTGCTCAACCGCCTGGCCACCCGCCTGTTCGGCCCGGCCCCCTCCATGGCCGAAGCGGAGCGCGCCGTGGGCCGCAGGGCGGACGGCGGAATTACCTCGGACTGGGAGAGTGCGGCCGCCAGCGTGAACCTGGGCGGACCGATCCGCCAGCACCGTCCACGCTCCCGCATTGTCCGTGATGTGGAGGCCCTTCTGGCCAGGCTCAACCTGGGTCAGGCCGGCTTCAGGAGTGCTGCCTGATGGGCCGTTTCACCGCCGCCGCTTCGACCCCGGTCGTCAGCCCTGCCCCACCCTCGGAGACAGCTCGGGCCCCGGTCCCCGATCATGACCGGCAGATGCTTGATGTGAAACTCAAGCTCCATGCCCGCCTGATTGAGGAACTGGACCTGTCCAAGCTGGACAAGGTCGACGACCTGGAACTGCGCCGTCAGGTCCTGGCCTTGGTGGTGGACTTTGCCCGGGACGAACGTTTGGTCCTCAACCAGACGGAGCTGGAAACCCTGGGACTGTCGGTCTTTGACGAGATGACGGGCCTGGGCCCCATCGAGCCCCTGCTCAAGGACGACACCATCAACGACATCCTGATCAATGGTCCCTATCAGGTCTATGTCGAGCGTCGCGGCGAGCTGGAACCGACAGCTGTCAGGTTTCGCGACAATGATCACCTGCTGCGGATCGTGAACCGGATCGTCGCCGGGGTCGGGCGACGGATCGACGAGAGCTCGCCCATGGTGGATGCCCGCCTGCCGGACGGAAGTCGGGTCAATGCCGCCATCGCCCCCATCGCCATCGATGGAGCCTGTGTCTCGATCCGGAAGTTTTCAAAGAAGCCCTATACCCTGGACAAGCTGGTGGAGGTTGGGGCCATGCCCCAGGCCATGGCCGACTTCCTCCATGGGGCCGTCAAGGCGCGGGTCTCAACCGTGATCTCCGGGGGCACGGGCTCTGGCAAGACCACTCTGCTCAATGCCCTGTCAGCGGCAATCAGCCACAAGGAACGCCTGATCACTATCGAAGATGCCGCCGAGCTTCAAATGCAGCAGCCCCATGTGGTGCGCATGGAAACCCGCCCCCCCAATATCGAGGGCAAGGGCGAGATCCGTCAGAGGGAGCTGGTCAAGAACGCCCTGCGCATGAGGCCCGACCGTGTGGTCCTGGGTGAGGTCCGGGGCGAGGAAGCCTTTGACATGCTCCAGGCCATGAATACCGGCCATGAGGGCTCCATGGCCACCATCCACGCCAATACCCCCCGCGACGCCATCACCCGGCTGGAACAGATGATTGCCATGTCCGGCATGACCCTGTCGGCGGACTCCATGCGCGGCCAGATCGCCGCCGCCATCGGTCTGATTGTTCAGGTCATGCGTCTGTCCGATGGCAAGCGGAAGGTCATGAGCGTCACCGAGATCACCGGCATGGAGGGCCAGGTGGTCCAGATGCAGGAGATCTTTGCCTTTCACCGCAGTCACACCAGTGCCGACGGCACAGTCCATGGGGAGTTTCGGGCTACGGGCCTGAGGCCCCGCTGTCTGGATGAGATGCAGAGGCGGGCCATCGCCTTTGACACAGCGCACTTCGACCCGACCCGGCCCCTGACATGAGCCTGGATGCCCGAAACCTCTATCTGATCCTTGTCTTTGCGGCGGCCTTTGCCGCCGTCCAGGCGGCCACAGGCCTGTTCACCACGGCCCGGGTGAAGCATCGGGTGAACCAGAGGCTCAAGCTCGCCGAGCGGACTGGCGGCCTTCAGGATCTGGTGATTGAGCTACGCAAACGCCGCGGCCTGACGGG
>CAIYZB010000101.1 GCA_903930545.1 uncultured Alphaproteobacteria bacterium | reverse complement strand
CGGCACCATCCACGAAATGGCCATGGCGCACGCCGGATGGCTGCATCACCACATGGCTGGCCATGGGCAGAAAGCCCCAGACCTGCTGGCCGACCGGCACCTCGTCACATAGGGACTCGATGACCGTGGCATAGCCCCAGACCGGGATATGGCCCCAGCCATCGGCGGCCGGGAAGAAGTTCCAGTAGCCTATGGCGTCGCCAGAGACGCCATAGGTGACGTTATTGGCGGTCAGGGCAAAGGAATCGATGCGGGCCAGGACTTCCCCCGGCTGCAGGGAAGCTGCGTCCACCGAGACGACCCGGCTCTGGGTCAGATCGTCCCGGCGGACCTGTAGCTGCTTGATGATCGTCGACATGGTGCACCCTGTAAGGTTTCGGCACGGACAGTGCCAAAACCCAGGGGCCCTGTCCAGATTTTCAGGTGAAGATCAGGTGGAGGCCGTGGTGTCCGGCAGACCCAGGATCCGCTTGGAGATAATGTTGTTCTGGATCTCCACCGAGCCACCATAGATCGACATGGCCTTGCCGCTGAGCCAGCCGCGCACAGCATCGATCTGGTCCTGGGTGAAGCCTTCCCCACCCCAGCCGAGACCGCCATAGCCCATGATTTCCAGGGTCAGTTCGGCCCGGGTCTGGGCCACGACCGTGGCAGAGTTCTTCAGGACCGAGGCCGCATTGCTGGGGCTGGAACTGCCCCGGGCTTCGGCGGCGGCGCGGGCCAGGGTCAGGCCATGGGCCTTGGCATCCATCTGGTGGCGGGACAGGCGAGTGCGCAGGTCCAGGTCGCTGAGGCGACCATCGGCATCCACACCCACCGCGGCCTTGGCCATGTCAGGCAAGGGGGTGCCGCGGGCACCACCGCCGGAGGGGGCACCGGTCTGGCTGGCGCGTTCGTGCTGGAGAAGGCGCTTGCCCACGGTCCAGCCATTGTTGAGCTTGCCCAGTACGGCGTCGGATTCAGCGCGCGCGTCGGTGAAGAAGGTCTCGCAGAAGGGCGAGGCCCCGGCGATCAGGGCGATGGGGCGGGTCTCGATCCCGGGCTGGTGCATGTCCACCAGCAGGAAGGTGATGCCGTCATGCTTCTTGGCTGTGGGATCGGTGCGCACAAGGCAGCCGCACCAGTCGGAATACTGGGCCCCGGAGGTCCAGATCTTCTGGCCATTGACCACCCAGTGGTCCCCGGCGTCCTCGCATTTCATCTGCAGGGAGGCGAGGTCGGAGCCGGCATTGGGCTCGGAATAGCCAACGCACCAGCGGACATCGCCACGCACGATGGGCGGGATGTGCTTCTGCTTCTGTTCTTCGGTGCCGTAGTCGAGGATGGTCGGACCGATCATGGTCACGCCCATGCCGGCCATCAGGGGGTTGAAGGCCCCGATGCGGCTCATTTCCTGTTGAAGGACGCGGGCCTGCTGGGCGCTGAGACCACCGCCGCCATACTGGGCCGGCCAGGTCGGAGTGCCCCAGCCCTTGGCACCCATGCGCTCTTTCCAAAGCTGGATATCGCCGGTGGGTGCCGGGCCATCCATCAGAGCATTGGCAATGCCTGTAGCCCCACGCAGGGACTGGGGGAAATTGGCTTCAAGCCAATTCCGGGCCTCGGTCCGGAAGGTCTCGACCTCGAGATCGGTTCCAAAATCTGCCATAGCGACATCTCCCTCAGGCTGGATGGCCCTGATCCAGTCAGGATCCTTGAGGGGACTTTACGCCGCCTTTCTGGGCTTGTCAGCGGTGCCGCAAGGGCAAGGTCTAGCCGAACAGGTCGTCAATGACGGCCTGGGTGACCTCCGGACCGCGCAGGGCCGGGCCATTAAGCATCATCTCACGGCGTCTGTGGGATTCTGCGGTCTCCGGAGCGACGGCCTCTTCGAGCCTGGACTGGTCGGCCAGGTCTGCCAGACGGGGCTCCAGATCGTCGATCAGGGTCGAGACTTTCGACAGCCTTTGGCCCGTGAGGTCCTGGAAGGCGCAGGCCTCCAGAATGGCAGTGCAGCGTGCCATGGTCAGTGCCGGGGTCGCACAGGCGTCCTGGTCCCGCAGCAG
Organism: uncultured Alphaproteobacteria bacterium; assembly: GCA_903930545.1. Classification (GTDB taxonomy): domain Bacteria; phylum Pseudomonadota; class Alphaproteobacteria; order Caulobacterales; family Caulobacteraceae; genus Phenylobacterium. Next base: position 11,930 of record CAIYZB010000101.1, on the reverse strand, counting down.
GGCCTCGACCTGGTCAATAATCCGGTCAATCCCGTTCTGCATTTCCTGACGGGCAGCGGAAATCTCCGCCCGCACGCTCGGCAGGTCATGGGTGCTGAGGGCCCGGGGGGCCAGGCGGCTTACCGCCGCTTCCAGCCCATTGACCTCGACGGGTCGGGCCGTCGCCTCGGTGGCGAGATCCCAACACTCTTCATAGCCTTTGGCATCAGACATCTGACTTGCCCTCGAAATTTCGGTGACCGCGGTTGAATGCGGTCAACTAGAACTCGCCGAAGATGGAGGCGAGCTTCTGCTTCAGGGTCGGGGCGTTGAACGGCTTTACGATGTAGTTGTTGGCACCGGCCTGCTTGGCGGCAACCACGTTCTCGGTCTTGCTCTCGGCGGTGATCATGATGAAGGGGGTCCGGCGCATATTGGCGTCCGCCCGCATCTTCAGCAGCAGTTCGTAGCCGGTCATGGGTTCCATGTTCCAGTCAGAGATCACCAGGCCGTGAGGCTTGGCCTGAAGTTTCTTCAGGGCCTCGGCCCCGTTGGACGCCTCATCCAGATTATTGAAGCCCAGCTGGCGCAGCAGGCTGTGTACAATACGGATCGTGGTGCTGTAGTCGTCCACCACGAGGATGGGCATATTCGCGTCGACCATTCTTGGTCCTCCAGAAGCGTTTCGAGGACAAGCTAGCTTCGACAGATCAAAAAAGACCTAACCTGAGCAACAATGCCCCACTCACAGTATTTTGTCCCCGGTATGGGTCAGTTAAGCCTTCGATAACCATAAATCGCCAGCTTGCCCCCAATGCACCCAGTGGGGACGGCAATGTCCAAGAATCACGCTCTCGGCGACCGACTGAACTTCATCGGTCTCGACGACCGGGCCCGCCGCGCTCTGCGATCGCTCAGCGGCTTCGTGACCCGCGAATTGCCGGGAACCCTTGAGCGCTTCTACGGCAAGGTGAGGTCGACCCCCGAGATCAGCCGGTTCTTTTCCAGTGACCGCCACATCGATGGTGCCAGGTCCGCCCAGGAACGTCATTGGGCGACCATTGTCTCGGGCACCTTCGACCAGACCTATGTCGATAGCGTCCAGCAGATCGGCACTACCCACGCGCGGATCGGGCTGGAGCCGCGCTGGTATGTCGGCGGCTATGCCTTCATTCTCGATGACCTAATCCGCAAGGCCGTGGCCAATGCCCACAAGGGCGGGCCTCTGCAGAAGCTTCGTCGAGACGATGGTTCCGAGCTCGCCGAACAGCTCTCCGCCCTGGTCAAGGCGACCCTGCTGGACATGGATTTCGCCATCTCCGCCTATCTGGAGACCAGCGAGGAAACCCGCCGGACCCAGGTCCGCCAGATGGCCGACCGCTTCGAAGCCAGCGTGGCCAGTGTGGTGAGCGCCGTCGCTGAAAAGGCTCATGACCTGGAGACCACGGCCCAGACCATGTCAGCCACAGCCCAGCAGACCAGCTCTCAGTCCACAACGGTGGCGGCGGCAGCCGAAGAGGCAACAGCCAATGTCGCCATTGTCGCGGCCTCGGCCGATCAGATGGGCAAGTCGGTTTCCGAGATTGCCCAGCAGGTCAGCCATTCCACTGCCATCGCCGCCCAGGCCGTGGAGCGGGCTCAGGCCACTCACGACACTGTCGACCGGATGTCCCGCTCGGCCGAGAAGATCGGCGAGGTGGTGAAACTGATTTCCGAGATCGCAGGTCAGACCAATCTGCTGGCCCTCAATGCCACGATAGAGAGCGCGCGGGCGGGAGAGGCCGGGCGCGGCTTCGCGGTCGTCGCCTCGGAGGTAAAGAACCTGGCCACCCAGACCGCCCGGGCGACGGAAGACATCTCCAGCCAGATCCAGGAAATCCAGTCCATCAGCCGCGACTCAGTCACCGCAATCGCCGAGATCCAGCGCACGATCGACGAGATGAATGCCGTTTCGGTGGCCATCAACGCTTCGGTGGAACAACAGTCTGCCGCCACCCAGGAAATCGCCCGTAACACCAATGAGGCCGCCAATGGGGCCCAGGATGTGTCGCGGAATATCTCCGATGTTCTCTACGGGGCGCAGCAGACTGGAGAGGCCTCGAAGAACGTCGTGTCCGCCGCTCAAGAGCTTGGCCGCCAGTCGGTAACTTTGCAGCAAGAAGTTCAGACTTTCCTCACTTCGGTGAGAGCAAGTTGAACCGGATTCGAGCCGACAGATTCGGTCCGGATTTGACCGGGGCCCTGGGGTCCGGCGGGGTATGCCATGGATGATCTGATCTCCGACTTCCTGACCGAGGCCAATGAAAGCCTCGAGATCGTGGATGCCGAACTGGTGAACTTCGAGGCCAAGCCCGAGGACCGGGCCGCCCTCGACAAGATTTTCCGCCTGGTTCACTCCATCAAGGGCACCAGCGGTTTTCTCGGCCTGCCGCGGCTTGAGGCTGTTGCCCATGCCGGCGAGACCCTCCTGGGCCGGTTCCGGGATGGCAAGCTGGCCGTGTCCAGCGATGCAGTGACCCTGGTTCTGCGCTCCATCGACACCATCAAGGCCATTCTGGACGGGCTGGCGGCCAGCGGATCCGAGCCGGCCGGGGACGACTCCGGCCTGATCGGCGAGCTTGAGGCCATGTCGGAAGATGCGCCGGCAGGCCTCGCTGAAGAGGTTGTGGCTGCCCCCGTGGAAGAGCCCAGGGTCCTGCGCCCGGGCGAAGTCTCCATGGAAGATCTGGAGGCGGCCTTTGCCGCAGCCGAAGGTCCCAGCTTCGACTTCGGTGACGAACCTGCCCCGGTCGAGTCCGCTCAGATCGAACTCGCCCAGCCTGAGCCGGTTCAGACAGCTCAGGTGGCCGAAGCCAGCGGCGAAGAGGGCGGCCCTGCAGCCACCAACCAGTCCATCCGGGTCGGGGTCGAGGTCCTTGAGGACATGATGACCCTGGTGTCGGAACTGGTTCTGACCCGCAACCAGCTGCTCCAGTTGAACCGTTCCCGGACGGACGATGCCTTTGTGCCGCCCCTGCAGCGGCTCTCCACTATTACCGGAGAACTGCAGGACAGCGTGATGAAGACCCGGATGCAGCCCATCGGGGCGGCCTGGAAGAAGCTGCCGCGTCTGGTCCGTGACCTGTCCAAGGAACTGGGCAAGAAAATCGATCTGGTGATGGACGGCGAGACCACCGAGCTGGACCGCCAGGTTCTCGAACAGATCCGTGATCCCCTGACGCACATGGTCCGCAACTCGGCAGACCATGGCCTTGAAACCCCCGAACAGCGCCGCGCCGCCGGCAAGTCCGACGTAGGGACCATCCGCCTGGCCGCCTTCCATGAGGGCGGCTCCATCGTGATCCGGGTCCAGGATGATGGCCGCGGTCTCGATACGGCCCGCATCCGCGAAAAGGCCATTGAAAAGGGTCTGGTCTCGCGCACCGATGCTGAGGCCCTGACCGACGCCCAGGTCCACCGCCTGGTCTTCTCTCCAGGCTTCTCCACCGCCGCAGCGGTTACGAACGTGTCCGGCCGTGGCGTCGGCATGGATGTGGTCCGCAGCAATATCGAGCAGATCGGCGGTCAGATCGAGCTGAATTCCACGGCGGGGCAGGGGTCTGGCGTCACCATCAAGATCCCTCTGACCCTGGCCATTGTCTCGGCCCTGATCGTCGGGGCGGGCGGGGAGCGCTTTGCCGTGCCCCAGGGCTATGTGGTCGAGCTGATCAAGGTGGATGGTGAGGACACCGAACACCGCATCGAGACCATCGAACATATCCGCATGGTCCGCCTTCGGGAGGAACTGGTCCCCTTGATCGACCTGTCGGCGGAATTGGGTCGCACCGCGCGGCGGCCGGCCACCTTCGTCATGGTCATGCAGGTGGGTCAGCACCGCTTTGGTGTCATTGTCGATGAGGTGATCGACACCGAAGAAATCGTCGTCAAACCCCTGGCCGCTGCCCTGCGCAATATTTCTGTCTTCTCCGGTGCCACCATTCTGGGGGACGGATCGGTGGTTCTGATCGTTGATCCCAACGGCCTGACGGAGCGGGCCGGCGAAATCCCGGCCTCGGCCCAGAAGGCCATTGACGAGGCCGCAGCCTGGGGTGAGGCCGAGGGCCTGGAGCGCAAGAGCCTTCTGGTGGTGCGGGTCGGGGAGGGCCAGCCCAAGGCGGTGGAACTGTCCAAGGTCACGCGTCTGGAACATGCCGATGCCAGCCGCATCGAACGCAATGGCCATCGCGCCAGCCTGCAATATCGCGGTCGTCTGATGACGGTCCTGACGGTGGATGAGTCCCAGATGCTGCGCAGCAGCGGCGTCCAGCCGCTGCTGGTCTTCACCGGTGCCCTCTATTCCATGGCCCTGGCCGTGGACGAGATCGTCGACGTGGTGGACGCCCAGCTGAAGATCGAGCTCACCGCCACACGCCCGGGCCTGCTCGGCGTGGCTGTCGTTGACGGCAAGGCCACGGATATTCTCGATATCGACCACTTCATGTTGCTGGCCCTGGCCGAACAGGCCCGAAGCGATGATCCGGCGAACAGCTCTGTAGACACCAGGGAAGCGGCATGAGCGTCAAAGACTATGTAACCGTCCGGGTGGGTGGCCAGTTGTTCGGCCTGGAGGCCCTGTCCGTCCAGGACATCTTCTACCCGCGCAACATCACCCCGGTGCCCCTTGCAGCCTCCGAGATCCTCGGTGTGCTCAACCTGCGCGGCCGCATCGTCACGGCGGTCTGTGCCCGCAAGCGCCTCAGCGTGCCCGAGCGGGGCCCCGGTGATCCGGAACCCAAGGCTGTGGGTATCGAGATCGGTGGCGACAATTACGGGCTGGTGGTGGACCATGTGGAGGAGGTCGTGAAACTCGACTCCGACCACATGATTTCCCCGCCCAACAACCTTCCGTCCCGCTGGGCGGAAATCATTCAGGGCGTGTTCCGGCTGCCTGGTGAGTTGCTGGTGGTGTTCGACGCCAAGCGGCTCCTGACCAGTGAAGTCGGTCTCGTGGGAGCCGTGGCATGACGAATTTTCTGGTGGTCGACGACAGTGGGGTGATCCGCAAGATCGCCCGCAAGATGCTGGAGGAGCTCGGCTTTGCGGTGGCTGAGGCCTGTGACGGCGTCGATGCCATTAAGGCCTGCGAGAGCGCCATGCCGGATGCCATCCTGCTGGACTGGAACATGCCCAATATGGACGGGATCACCTTCATCCGCGCCCTTCGGGAAAAGCCGGAGGGTGAGGCCCCCAAGGTGGTGTTCTGCACCACCGAAAGTGACTTCAGCCACATTTCTGCGGCCCTTGAGGCCGGGGCCAATGAGTACATCTTCAAGCCCTTTGACATGGACACCCTGCGCGACAAGCTGAGCATGGCCGGCGTGGCCGCCTGATGTCCTTTGCGCGTCCCGCCAGTACGAGCGGATCACCGATCCGGGTCATGATCGTTGACGACTCTGCCGTCGTCCGCGGCATGGTCTCGCGTTGGCTGGATGAGGCGGACGGCATCCATGTGGCGGCCATTGCGGTGGATGGGGAGCATGCGCTCACCAAGCTGGCCGCGACGGAAGTTGATGTCGTGGTCATGGATATCGAGATGCCGGTCATGTCCGGTCTCGAAGCCCTGCCGAAGCTTCTGGCCATCAAGCCGGGCCTCAAGGTCATCATGGCCTCGACCCTGACGGCCAAGGGGGCCCAGGTCACCCTGCGGGCCCTGGATCTCGGGGCCTCTGACTATATCGCCAAGCCGACCGCAAAGCTCGGCGGGGCGGATGCCTATCGTGACGAGCTGATCCAGAAGGTCCGTGAACTGGCCCGCCGTCCGGCGACGGCATTCCGGCCCGCCGCCACCCCAAGGCCTGTCGTGCCGCCGACCCTGGGCAATGACAAGCGCATCGGTCGGCCGGAAGCCCTGGTCATCGCCTCCTCCACCGGCGGTCCTCCGGCCCTGCGTCAGGTCCTGGCCAAGCTCGGCCCCTCCTGGACCGCACCCATTCTGATTGCCCAGCACATGCCGGCGGAATTCACCAAGACCCTGGCCGAGATGCTGGCCAAGGTCGTGTCCTGCCCGGTGCGGGAAGCGGTGAGCGGCGAACCCGTCGCCAATGGCGTCATCTATATCGCCCCTGGTGACCACCACCTGACCGTCCGACGCGGCGCGACCGGTAAGGTCATGACGCACCTGGACCAGGAGGCGCCGATCAACTGGTGCCGCCCGTCTGCCGATCCGCTCTTTGCCTCTGCCGCAGAGGCCTGGGGGCCATCGGTTCTGGGCCTGGTCCTGACTGGCATGGGCCATGACGGCCGCGACGGGGCCCGGGTCCTGTCCGAAAAGGGCGGCCGGATCATCGCCCAGGACGAAGCCTCCAGCATAGTCTGGGGCATGCCGGGTGCCGTGGTCGGAGCGGGTCTTGCCGACAGAGTTGTTGCCTTGGATCAGATCGGGCCGTTCCTGGCCGGTATCATGTCAGGAGAGCAGAAATGAACCCTCAGGACCTCACCCACTTCGCCACCCTGCTCAAGGCCCGGACCGGCATCGAGGTGGATGCCCAGAAGGACTATCTGGTCCAGAGCCGCCTGGCGACCATTGCCGGGACGGCGGGCCACGAAAGCGTCGATGACCTGCTGCGGGCCATCCGCACAGCGCCGGACGAGCGGGTGCTCGAGGCGGCCATCGATGCCATGACCACCAATGAGACCCTGTTCTTCCGCGACCAGACCCCCTTTGATCACCTGCGCAAGATCGTGCTGGAGCCGGCGCGTCGCAAGGGCGGCACGGTGCGGATCTGGAGTGCGGCCTGTTCGACAGGTCAGGAACCCTATTCCATCGCCATGTTGTGGGAGGAAGTCGCCCACCACCTGCCGGGCGTGCGTCTCGAGATCATGGCCACGGACTATTCCAATGCCTGCCTGACCAAGGCCCGGGCGGGGATCTATTCCGCATTTGAGGTCCAGCGCGGTCTGCCGGTCCAGAAACTGATGAAGCACTTTGAGCCCGATGGTCCCAACTGGCGGGTGAAGGACAATCTGCGCCAGTCCATCACCTGGCGACGCCACAACCTGCTGGACAATCCCGCCGCCATGGGCCGGTTCGACGTTATCTTCTGCCGTAATGTCCTGATCTATTTTGACCGGGCGACCCGCAGCAAGGTCTTTGACAACCTCAATGGTCAGCTCAAGGACGATGGCTATCTGATCCTTGGTGCCTCAGAAAACGTCATGGGCGTCACCGAACGCTTCCGGGGTGATGCCTCATCGCCCGGGCTTTATGTGAAGACCGGTCTGGCCGCGCCAATGCCCCGCGCTGTCGGGGCCTGACCCCTCAGGCTGCGGCCTCACTGAGATCAAGAATGTCGTCCATGGCGGCAGCCACCTGGCCCAGGAGATTGGCCGGGGAGAAGGGCTTCATGATCTTGCCGTCAAACAGGGCATTGTCACCGTCCTGAACGGCATCGCCGTCGGCTGAGCAGAGCAGGATCGGGGAATAGCGGTTGGGCCCGCGGCCATCCCGGATGGCCCGGGTGGTTTCCACCCCGTCCATTCCGGCCATGCGCAGGTCCATCAGGATGATGTCATAGACGAGAAGCTCGGCGGCCTCGATTCCTGACTGACCATCCGTGGCGATGTCGACCTCGAGATTGAAGGACTGGAGTATGGCCTTCACGACCTCGCAGTTCTCCACATTGTCATCGACGACCAGAACCCTTCGATCCTCGGCGGGGCCGAGGGTTTCGGTCTGGCTGCCGGTGCTGGCCTCAGGTTCGGTGATAGGTGCGGGGATGCGGAACCAGAAGGTCGAGCCCTGGCCTTCCACGGAACTGACGCCGATCTCGCCGCCCATGGCTTCCGACAGGCCCTTGGAAATGGCGAGGCCCAGGCCCGTGCCACCAAACCGCCGGGAGACCGACCCATCCACCTGGCTGAAACGCTGGAACAGGGCGCGGACCCGCTCCTCCGGAATGCCGAGACCCGTGTCCGATACCGAGACCGTCAGGTCTTCCGACGCGGGGTCGTATCTGGCCGAGACAGAGACGCAGCCTTTTTCCGTGAACTTCACGGCATTGCCCAGAAGGTTCAGCACCACCTGGCGAGTGCGGTGGGGATCTAGGCGGACAAAGACGGGCAGGGCGTCCAGGCCTTCAAGGATCAGGCTCAGTCCCTTTTCCTGAACCTTGTGCGCCATGAGGTCAGCGGCCTCCCGCAACAGCGGATCGATGGCGGTCGCAATGGGATCGATCTGGGCATCTCCGGACTCGATCTTGGCAATGTCCAGGATGTCATTGATGGTGGCCAGCAGGACCTTGCCGCCAGCAGCGATGCGGTCCACGGAACGGCGGACCACATCCGTCAGGTCCGGTTCTGCCAGGACCAGCTGTGAGAATCCGATCACCGAGGTCAGGGGGGTGCGCAGCTCGTGGCTCATATTGGCCAGGAACTCGGACTTGGCGGCCGCGGCGGATTCCGCGCGGCTGAGCGCCTCGCGCAGGTCGGACTCGAGATTTCTCTGATGGGTCACATCCCGCAGGACGGTATTGAAATGGGTGACCTCGCCGTCGTCGTTCCTGACGACTGTGGGTCTGCCTTCCATCCACACGAAGCTGCCATCGGCCTTGATGGCCCGAAGGGTGGCTCCTGGGCTGGTGGCTTCCGGATCTGATGACAATCGCTCAGCCAGGACACTGAGGAATTCGGCTCGATCGTCGGCATAGACGTAGTTGAGCACCTGCTCGCCCGTCATCTCCTCAGGCTGATAGCCAAGGTCTCTAACGGAGGTCGATACATAGGCGATCCGACCGTCGCGATTGACCTGAAGGGTGATGTCCTGGGCGGACTGCGCCAGCATCCAGTACTGGGCTTCGCTGCGCTCAGCCGCTTCCCTGGCAGAACGTTTCGCGTCTATGGCCGTCTGAAGCTTTAGTTCCGCCTCCCGCATCGGCGTGATGTCACGACAAACGTCAAGGAACTCCACCACCCGTCCACTCTGGGGATCCATGATGACAGAGGGGTTTGCCTGCAGGATCCTGACCTTGCCGTCCTGGGCGATGGCCCGGAACTCGAAGGGCTCGCGGTCCTCACCTCGCGACACGACCAGGCGGGTATAGTGGTCCAGTACCCCGGGGTAGTCCTCGGGATGAATGAAGTCCTCGGTCCGCCGACCGATCACGGCTTCAGGGTCCTGACTCAGCAGGGCGCAGGAGGCATGGGAGGCAAAGCTGATCTTGCCGCTCATGTCGAACCGAAGGACCAGGTCTGCTGAGCCCTCGGTCAGCAGGCGGAAATTTTCCTCTCGCCGCTGCAGTTCCAGCTGGAGGACCTTCTGGGCGGAGATATCGCGCAGGGAGTCATAGGCCTCGATCAGGGCCCCGGTTTCCGGATCGCGCCGCACACTGGGACGGGACTGGATCCAGACGCTGTTGCCATCCTTGTGGATCATCCGGTGATCAAGGGTCATGGCTTGAGCGTCTTCCGGTGCGCTCAGCAGGCGTTTGAAGGCCTGGACCGCCTGATCGCGATCCTCGGGATGATAGAGGCTGATGGCGGCCTTGCCGATCAGCTCCTCAGGCTGGTAGCCCAGGATCGGGTTCACGGCCGGGGAAATATAGGTCAGCCGTCCGTCGGCAGAACAGCAGGCAATGATGTCGGTGGACGCGTCCGCAAAGGCACGGAACCGCGAGTCGTCCTGGGGGCTCTGGATCATCCGAACAGCTTGTCGATCTCATCGGCAATGGCGGCATCCTGGGGGGAGGGCGCGTCGCCTTCGCGGCGGTTGTTATTGGCCCCCTTGAACCGCGAAATGGAGGAGGTCAGGGAATTGGATTCAGCCGCCAGGTTCTGACTGGCGTCGGTTGCCTCGGCGACCATCTGGGCATTGTTGCGGGTGATGTCGTCGATCAGCTGAACGGCGGTATTGATCGAGGTGATGCTCTGGGTCTGGGCGCGGCTGGAGACGGCGATGTGCTGGACCAGCTCATTGATGTGGACCACCTGGCCCACGATCTCGTTCAGAACCTCTCCGGTCTGTTTGACCTGACTGACCCCGGACTTGACCTCGGCATCAGCGTTTCGGACCAGTTGGCTGATCTCTTTGGCGGCCTTGGCAGACCTCTGGGCCAGGGCCCTGACCTCCGCGGCAACCACGGCAAAGCCGCGTCCTGAATCCCCGGCCCGGGCCGCCTCGACCCCGGCATTGAGGGCCAGCAGATTGGTCTGGAAGGCGATTTCGTCGATGACGCTGCTGATCTGGCCGATATGGCCGGAGGAGGTCTGGATCCGCACCATGGCGGCCATGGCTTCGGTCATGACACCGGTAGAGCGTTCGGCCGCCTGCTTGGCATTGCCCACCACGCCCAGGACTTCCTCGGCGCTGCCGGTGGTCTGGGCCACATCCTTGTGCAGCTGGCTGAGGGTCACGGCGGAATCGCGCACGGACTCGGCCTGTTGTTCGGTACGGGAGGATAGCCGCTCGGCGGCCCGGGACAGTTCCGTGGCCCCGAAGCTGACCGCCTCTGTCGCCTCAAGGATGGAGTCGATCACCCGGGACAGGGATTCCATGGAGGCGTTGAAGTCGATGCGCAGCTGATCGAAGCCGGCGGGGAAGACCTGTCGGATGCGGACTGAGAGGTCGCCGACAGCGAGCTGCTCAAGCGCTTCGCCAAGATGGTCGATGATGGCGTCGCGTTCCACGGCATGCTGCTGGATCGCGGCTGCGCGGGACAGAAGTTCGTCCTGGTGCGACTGGATGAGATTTTCCTGCTCGATCCGGCCCCTCTGGCGCTCGACGGCGGCCAGGCGGAAGGCCTCGATCGCCCGGGCTATGACGCCGAGTTCGTTGTTGCGGTCCTGATAGGGCGGGGCTTCGTCATAGCGCCCGTCCTGGAGCCGCGTCATGTATTCCGTAAGGGCCCCCACGGGCCGGAGGACAAGGGCCCTCATCAGCAGGACCATTGCGATCCCGATGGACAGGCTCAAGACCCCGAAGCCGATTGCAAAGGCCATGGCCTTGCGGCCTTCTGCCAGAACCCGGGCCTGGGCCTCGGGATAGGATTCACCGGCAGCAATCTGATACCCGACGCCGGAGATCAGCTGATAGAGATGTTCCTGGGTCTGGAGATGGGCCGACCAGGCCCAGAGGCCCGCAGAGATCAGGGTCAGGGACGACAGGCCAATGAGGGCGAGCGTCGAGACCAGGGCAATTCTACCCTGGTAAGGGCCAGCAGATAGCGACGGCATGGCGGGCAACTGTTTTCCCCAGACTGGTGCAAAACTACCTAGACACGCCCAAGGTTAATCCCTGACAAATGCCCGGCATTCGGCCGCAAAATGATGCCATTTTGTCGCACCCTGCGTGCTAGAGACGGGTATTCAGCCGAAGCTTGTATTCGCCCTCTGGCTGAACTGGACCCTTGGATCGAAGCAGGCAGGTGTCTTATGCTCACTTCGAGTTTTGGTCGGACGAGCTAGGTCCGGCGAGGAGGCTGGATGCACATTCTTGTTGTTGAAGACGACGCGACCGTTCGGGAACTGATCGTTTCGGTGCTTCAGCGTGAATCTCACAGCGTGACCGAGGCCACAGACGGGCTTCAGGCCCTGGCCGTCCTGGCCAATCAAAAGCCGGATGCCATCATCCTCGATATCAACATGCCCAATATGGACGGGCTGACCCTGCTGAGCCGTCTGAAGAGCGACTTCCCAGGTGAGGCGTTTTCGGTCCTGATGCTGACCGCCCAGAGCGCGCCGGAAGACATCAAGCGCGCCGTCCAGCTCGGGGCCAAGGACTATATCGGCAAGCCCTTCGAGCCGCGCCAGCTGCTGCGGCGCCTGGACCGCATCACCCGGGTCTGAGCCCCCTCCGTCATGCTTCGCATGCCACCTCCCCCAAAGGGGGAGGAAATGTATCGAGCCAGTTGCGCCCCCTCTGGGGGAACTGTCGGGGAACGCCGACTGAGGGGGTTTCTCGCCCCCTCCACCGCTTCGCG
>CAIYZB010000100.1 GCA_903930545.1 uncultured Alphaproteobacteria bacterium | reverse complement strand
GAGTTTCTGATCCACGCCATCAGGGAGCAACGCCCCGATGACGGCCTGCTGTCCGAGGAAAACCTCTCCTGGACCCTGGGGATGAGAACCAGTGCCCGCAATGCCCTGAGGGGGCGGATCACCGCCGTCCGCTGTGTTGATGTGAGCGCCGAGGTCGTCCTGCTCGTCGCCCCGGAGGTCGAGATCACGGCTACCCTGACCCGTCAGAGCCTCGAGGACCTGGGACTGGAGCCCGGCCGCGACGCCATAGCCCTGGTCAAGGCCGGCTTTGTGACCCTGACCCTGCAACCCAGTTCTGATCAGGGGGCGTTCAACCGGATCTCCGGGCGGGTCGCGTCCCGCGAAGACGGAGCCAGTTCCAGCGAGATCGTCCTGGATATTGCTGCGGGCAAGACCCTGGTCGCCAGCCTGTCCCTGACCGAGGCCGAGTTTCTGGACATCCGGCCAGGGCTGTCCGTCTGGGCCCTGATCGAGCCCGCCCAGATCACTCTGGCGGTCGAATAGTCCCTAGAGGGCGGCGATCAGGGGCGCGCAGACGGCCGCCATGCCGCCTGCCGGCCAGACCAGGGTCGCAAGACCGGCGGCGACCAGACCGCCCCCGATCAGACGGCTGCTCCAGACCCCTTTGCGGAGATCCGGCAGCCATGTCAGGCCGAGGGTCGTGACGGTCACCGAGGGCATGACCCCCAGGCCAAAGCCCAGCATGACCAGGGCCCCGCCCTGGGCATTGCCGGCCAGCATGGCATAGAGCAGGGCCGCATAGACCATGCCGCAGGGCAGCAGACCCCAGACCAGCCCGGCCAAGGCAGCACTCACCCCGCGGCCGACGCGTCGCGTGGTCCAGGCCCATCGACGAAGTGGCGCAAAGACCCGGTCGAGAATGGAAACCGGTGGTGCCAGGCCCAGGAAGGACAGCCCCACCCAGACAAGGCCTGCGGCACCAGCCCTCTGGAGGACAAAATAGGCCCCCTCGCGGTCCAGCAGGCCATAGATCCCCGCTCCGACCGCCCCCAGAACCGTGCCCGCAACCACATAGGATCCGGTCTTGCCCAGCTGGGCGATCATCAGGGTCTCGGCCCGAGAGCGGCCGTCCCCGTCCCGCGCAATGGCCATGGTGAGTGATGAGGCAATGGCCCCGCACATCCCGGCGCAGTGGAGCGAACTGGCAAGCCCCAGGAGCAGACCGCCCAGAAAGGTAATCGAACTCATTCGTGCCCCGATGGATCGTCTTCGCCCCTCAGGCATCATGGGGGCGGGGTCGGGACCATGACATGGGTCAAGTCCCGGGCGGGTGCAGCCTTCGGAAAATCGGCCCATCCATTCCTTCCGGGCATTCCGGAGCCTATAGACGGTTCGCGCAATTCAGGGAGAACCGACAGCCATGACCCTGCCGACTGACATGGAAGGCCCGACGTCCCACTTCTACTATTCCCAGCGCCTGCGGCTGCACTATGTGGACTGGGGAAATGAGGGGGCACCGCCCCTGTTGCTGGTTCATGGCGGGCGCGATCATTGCCGCAACTGGGACTGGGTCGCGCGGCGTCTACGCGATCGCTACCACATCATCGCCCCGGACCTGCGGGGCCATGGCGACAGCGCCTGGGCTGTCGGCGGCGGCTATGATCAGGCGGCCTATCTCTATGATATTGCACAGATCGTTCACCAGAAGAACATGAGCCCGGTGACCATCATTTCCCATT
>CAIYZB010000099.1 GCA_903930545.1 uncultured Alphaproteobacteria bacterium | reverse complement strand
ATGATCGGGATCAGGGTTCCAAATGACGCTCGGTGGCCTGGGCATGTCGTCGGTCGAGGGCTGACAGAATGTCCCCGGACAGGCGCTCGGCGGCTGATGTCATAGCCGTTCTGGCCTTGAGCAGGGCGACCTCGGCCTCTGCCAGATCCGGCAGACCGGCGGCCTCGCCGATAATGGCCAGATCGGAGGGCACCATGTCCCGGGGAAGGACGGTAATGCCCAGCCCAGCTCTCAGGGCTGCATGCTGCCCGGCGAGGGAGGGACTGGTATAGGCCAGCCGCCAGGGCCGACCGGTGGCCTCTAGGGCTGTGATTGCCCGCTTGCGATAGACGCAAGGGGAGGGGGCCGCGATCAGGGCAAGAGTCTGGCCCGGATTGGCCAGGCCGGAGTCTGTGGCGACCCAGACCAGGGGTTCGCGCCAGACCCGGACCCCGAGTTCGGGGCCCAGGGGCTCGCGCTTTACCAGGGCGATGTCCAGGGCGCCCTCCCTCAGGCGATCGAGAAGGTTCAAGGTCAGGTCGCAGGTGACACTGAGGGCCACTTTCGGATGGGTGCGGGCAAATAGCCCGAGGATTTCCGGCAGGTGCACCGTGGCAAAATCCTCTGGCGCCCCGAGCCGGACCTCGCCTTCGATATCATCATCATTCAGCCCGGCCACCATCTCGTCATTGAGCCGCAACAACTGCCGGGCCTGGGGCAGGAGTTCCTCCCCTGCCGGGGTGAGGACGACATGGCGCGGATCCCGGGAGAGCAGGGCGCGTCCCAGCCTGTCCTCCAGGCGGCGCATCTGCAGGCTGATGGCGGACTGGCTGCGTCCCAGTCGCACCCCTGCCCGGGTGAAGCTGCGCATGTCAGCCACCGTGACAAAGGTCCGGATCAGGTCGGTATCAAGATTTATCAGACGGTTCATTTTCAAGCCCATCATTTCCAAACCTAATGATGACCATTCCAGCTTCTGACCACAAGGTCCGGGCTCTGCGGTCTATGGACGCGGCATGTTTGACGCCCTGACCGAAGCTGCCCGCCTGGGGACGAGTAATCTCCTGACCCCCGCCATCCTGTTTTTTGCCCTCGGCATGATGGCCGGATTTGCACGATCTGACCTCATTGTCCCCGAGGGGCTGAGCAAGGGCCTTGCCCTCTATCTGATGCTCTGTATCGGCTTCAAGGGCGGGGTGGAGGCCCGGGTCCACGGCCTGTTCACCGGGCTGGGTCCGGCTGCACTCCTCGGGGTGGCCTTGAGTCTCCTGACTCCGCTCCTGGCCTATGGGCTGTTGCGCCGTCTTGCGGTGGACCGGACCAATGCCGCGGCAACCGCCGCACATTATGGCTCGGTCTCCCTTGTGACCTTTGCCGCAGCAGGGGCCTATCTGGAGGCGGTGGGCCTGAAGTTCGGAGGCTATATGGCCGCGGTCCTGGCCCTGATGGAGACCCCGGCGATCCTGACCGGTCTTGCCCTGGCCTTGAGGGGACAGACGGGTCAGGCCCGCAGAGGCTGGGCCGCTGTGCGCCATGTCCTGCTGGGCACCGCCACTGTAGTACTGATGGGCAGTTTCCTGATCGGCCTTGCCAGCGGCGAACCCGGCCTGGCGAAGTTGGATCCCTTTGTGAACGGGATCTTCCAGGGGGCCCTTTGTCTGTTTCTGCTGGATATGGGCCTGGTGGCCTCGCGGCGGCTGATGGCCGGCTCGCGCCTGACCCTGGGCCTGGCCGCCTTCGCCATCGGTTTGCCCGTGGTCATGGCCATGGTGACCCTTGGCCTGGCGCGGCTTTTCGGTCTCAGTCAGGGAGACGGGCTGATCCTCGCGGTCCTGGCCGCCTCAGCCTCATACATCGCAGTCCCGGCGGCCATGAAAACGGCCCTGCCCGAGGCTGACCCAGGCCTGTCGATCCCCATGGCCCTGGGGATCACCTTCTCCTTCAACCTGCTGGTTGGGATCCCGCTCTATCACCTGGTGTCCGACCTGATGGTCTAGGGGGCGGCGTGGGCGAGGATCTCGCGCTTGCCCGCATGATTGGCCGGGCCCACCACGCCTTCCTGCTCCATCCGCTCCATGAGGGAGGCGGCACGGTTGTAACCAATCTGCAGCCGGCGCTGGATATAGGAGGTCGAGGCCTTGCCATCGCGGGTGACCACGGCCACGGCGCGGTCATAGAGATCATCCCCTGATCCGCCGTCCTCACCGATGCCGTCTCCGTCCTCGCCGTCCTCGTCACCCCCGGCCGTGACCTCCTCCAGATACTGGGGCTGGCCCTGGGCGCGGAGATAGCGGGCCACCTGTTCGACCTCCTCGTCAGAGACGAAGGGTCCGTGCAGGCGGGTGATCCGGCCGCCGCCGGCCATATAGAGCATGTCGCCCTGGCCCAGCAGCTGCTCACCACCCTGTTCGCCCAGGATGGTGCGGCTGTCGATCTTGGAGGTGACCTGGAAGGAGATCCGGGTCGGGAAATTGGCCTTGATGGTGCCGGTGATGACATCCACCGAGGGGCGCTGGGTGGCCATGACCAGGTGGATGCCGGCGGCCCGGGCCATCTGGGCCAGACGCTGGACCGCACCTTCCACATCCTTGCCGGCCACCAGCATCAGGTCGGCGACCTCGTCGATCACCACCACCAGATAGGGCATGGGCTTGGGATCGAGGCGCTCGCTCTCATAGATGGGACGACCGGCATCATCAAAGCCGGTCTGGACACTGCGCTCGAAATGCTCACCCCGGGCCGCGGCATCCCGGGCTTTTTCGTTATAGGAGGCCACATTGCGCACGCCGATCTTGGACATCAGGCGATAGCGGTCCTCCATCTCCCGGACCGTCCACTTCAGGGCGACGATGGCCTTCTTGGGATCGGTGACCACTGGGGCCAGGAGGTGGGGAATGCCGTCATAGACGCTGAGTTCCAGCATCTTGGGGTCGATCATGATGAACCGGCACTGCTCCGGGGGCAGGCGATAGAGGATCGACAGGATCATGGCATTGACCCCCACCGACTTGCCCGAGCCGGTGGTCCCGGCGATCAGCAGGTGGGGCATCTTGGACAGGTCGGCGATATAGGGCTCGCCGCCGATGTTTTCCCCCAGGGCCATGGGCAGGGCCTGGGTGGACTTCTCATATTCGGCGCTGGCCAGAAGATCCCGCAGATAGACGGTCTCGCGCCGGGCATTGGGCAGTTCGATGCCGATGGCATTTCGACCCGGCACCACCTGGACCCGGCAGGCCGCCACGGACATGGATCGGGCGATATCGTCGGACAGGGCCACGACCCGGGCCGATTTCACCCCGGCAGCGGGAACCAGTTCATAGAGGGTGACCACAGGGCCCGGGCGGATCTGGTCGATACTGCCCTTGACCCCGAACTCGGCCAGGACGCTTTCCAGAAGCTGGGCATTCTGGCGCAGGGCACCTTCGTCAAAGGTGGCGGCCCGGGGCTTGGGCTTGGCCAGCATGGCCAGTTCCGGCAGGGCGAAGCCCGTGGGTTTGACGAAGTCAAAGGCTCCCTGGAGTTCCCGGGTCTCACGGCCGGAGTCCTTGGGGGCCGCCTTGGGGGCCTTGATGGCGACAGGCACCACCGGGACCGGTGCGATATCGGTCTCGATCGTGGGGGCAGGATCCAGGGCGTCCGGCGAAATGACGGGTCCCGCGGCCTGGCGGGCGCGACGGGCGACAGAGGGTCTGACAGGCCGGGTCGGCTCCGGGGTCGCCGGGGCAGAGGTGTGGGGCTGAAGCACCCGCACCAGCCAGGACGCCGTGCCGCTCAGATCGATCCGCCTCAGGCCAATGGCGAAGGCGAGGCTGGCCACACTCAGGCCGGCCAGAAGGATCGCCGCGAAGAAGGTCGCAAAGGGCAGATGAATATAGGACAGCACGCCGGCCAGGGCATGGAGCAAACCGTGTCCCCAGAAACCACCCAGCCCCTTGGCCAGGGGCCAGGCCGCCGGCGGGGAGGGGGCTGCGAGGAAACCGGCCAGGGTCAGGACCCCCACGGTTCCCACAAGAGCTCTCAGCCGCACCACCTGTCGCGCCGCGTCGGGCTGGACCGAAACGGCGCGTCCCAGGCCGAACAGCACCATGAGCAAGGCCGCCATCCCCGCCGAAAAGCCCAGGGACTGCACCCCGATATCGGCCAGGGTCGCCCCAGGCATTCCCAGGGCATTGCTCGGCCTGTGGGCCGAGGCCGCGTTCAGGCTGGGGTCGGCGGCATTATAGGTGGCAAAGGCAATGGCCAGGGCGAGGCCGGTGACCGCCACCATCCCGCCACGGGTCCGCGCCGCCAGGGGGTGGGACCAGATCAGCCCGGCAATATAGAGCCCAAGCTCGATCCCTGTCTTACGCACCGCCCGCGCCATGCCGCGCTCCTCCATTCTGGAAGGCCTGTTGTGCCGCGAGAGGGTTAAGAGGCGTTTACTCTGTGGATGCAAACCGGACGGTTCGCGAGAAAACCGGTTTTCATTTTGCCCCGAAAGCGCTTTAGGGTCGCCTCATGTGGAGCATGCCGCAAAAATATCTCCGGATCGTCGCTGTCCTGATCGCGATCTGCGCCGTCCTGGGCTTTGTTCTCGGGGTGCGTGGGACGCCTGAAAAAGGACGCCTGCCGGGGGAAAGCCGTCCCGGAGAGGCGGTCAGCGGGACTGAGCTCCAGGCCTCGGAATATCAGGCTCTGCCCACAGATGCCCCGCCGCGTCCGGTGGCGACCCCCAAGGCCGATCTCTCAAAGAAGGTCGAGGAGGCTCCAGAGCCACCGGACCCGCTGGAAATTGTTGCGGACGCCGCCAAGCCTGCGACACCGCCCGCCAAGACCGCGCCGTCAGGACCCTCGAGTGGTGAAGACAAGGTCGGCGACCTGATTGACGGCTTAACGCCCCAACCGGCCCCGGCGGTTCAGCCACCCTTCTGATCCCAGCCTTGCTGATCCCTGACGGGACCTCAGTCGGCGATCTTGTAGGCCTTGGGCTTGACGCCATTTGCGGCGAAGTGGGCAAGCATCCGGGTCCAGCCATCGGCCGCCGCCGACGGATCATAGCTGGAGCGGTAGTCGGCATGGAAACCATGCTGGCTGTCGGGATAGACCACCAGGCTCGACTTGGTATTGCGCGCGGCGATCAGGCCCTGACGCATGGCCTCGACATCTGCCACCGGGATCCCGGCATCCTTGCCGGCGTAGAGACCCAGGACCGGGGTCTTGATCTGGGCTGCCAGCTGGATTGGCCAGACGCGGTTGGGCTCGCCGAGGAAGTCACCGGCCTTGGGGGCAGAGATCCGGCCATACCAGGCGGCCCCGGCCTTGAAGGTCTTGGATCGAGCCGCCAGCCAGACCACAGCGCCGCCCCAGCAGAAGCCGGTGATGGCCATGCGGGACTTGTCGGCATATTTCTGGGCCTTGAGGAAGGTCACGGCGGCCTCGAGATCGCCGGTCACCTGGGCCTCGGAGGCTGCCGAGACAATGCGGCGAATCTCGTTGAAATCATTGATCCGCGAGGGGTCGCCGGCCCGGACGAAGAAGTCAGGCGCCAGGGCCACATAGCCCAGCTTGGCCAGACGACGGCAGGTGTCGCGGACATATTCGTGGACCCCGAAAACCTCGGAAATCACGACAACGACCGGGAACCGACCCTTGGCATCCGGTCGCGCCACAAAGGCTGGAATGGCCCGGTCAGAGGCCGGCAGATCCACCATCTCGGTGATCAGGCCCTTGGCGTCTGTGGTGATGGGAGCGGCCTCGGCGGAGAAGGCATAGACGGCATAGCCGCCGAACATGGCACCGGCCAGGGCGCGCCGCGACAGATGAACATCTTCCGGCTTGGTGCCCTCTGGGCGGGTCAGGGTCTTCATGGTCTCGGCCTTTCAGGATGCAGGCCCGTCTATCCAGTGACGGTGGTCTTTCCAAGGTTAATCCATGCCCGGTCCCGGCGCAAAATTTTCCTCAAAACGAGTTTGCGCCCGCCGAGGGCCAATTGTCCAAAATGGGTAATGATTTGTTAGACCAAACGCCCGCGTAACGACGTTATCATTCAAAGTCAGGCTGATATGTCGACCAACACGCTGTCTTCCCGCCCGAGCCAAGCCATCGCCCGCCTCATGGGCCTGTTTGCCGGAGGCCTTATCCTGGGCGTCCTGATCATGGCTGTTGTGGCGGGCCTTACCGTCAATACCATCAGGATCGGAGGCCAGTCCTATCGTCAGATTGAAGGCGGCAAGGACCTGATTGCCGACATCCTGCCCCCGCCCCTCTACGTGGTTGAGGCCTATCTGGCCGCCCATACCCTGGAAGACGATCCGACCAATAATCCGCAAGCCCGGGAAAATCTTGTCAGCCTTCACAAGCAGTATGACGAGCGCATGGCTTACTGGCGAAAGGCTGGCGTGCCCTCTACCGTCCAATCCCTGCTGATGGACGACGCCGACAAGGCGGCCAAGGACTTCTTCAGGATCGTTGAGGACGAGATGATCCCCGCCATGGACCGGGGCGATGCCGTCGCCAAGGACGCGGCGGTGGTGCGGATGACAGAGGCCTTCCACCGACACCAGGCGGCCATCCATGCCACCGTGCCCCTGATCGAGACGTCAAATGTCGACATGGTCGGCATTGCAGACCGGCAGGTCGCCCAAGGCTT
>CAIYZB010000098.1 GCA_903930545.1 uncultured Alphaproteobacteria bacterium | reverse complement strand
CGCCATCGGGTTCTTGCGTTCGGCAAAGGAGGAGAAGTCGAAGGAGAAAAGGAAGACCGTGGCCTGTTCGGGAATGCCGAAATAGCGCCGCCCCAGAAAGCCACTCAAGACCGGTTCCACAGCCAGGGGAAGGTGGGTGACGGGGCGTCTCACAGCCGCCTCGAGGGCGGCATGGGTGAAGGCCGAGGCCGCCCACACCTCGTCGAACCGCTCCAGGATCCGGGCCCAAGGTTCCGGATAGATGGCCAGTTCCCAGGCCGGATAGATGATGTTGTAGGCTGTGTCGAAACGCCCGGAGTCCAGCCAGGTCATGGCGGGTTCGACCTCGTCGGCATTGATGCAGAACAGGTTGATCCGACGGCTAAGATGTTCAGTGACGTGAGGGCCCAGCTCCCGCTCCAGATCCGGATCCTGGTGTCGCTGCAGGCTGAACAGATCCAGCAGGGGCACGGTGGATCCTGCCGCCTTCAGGCTGCGCCAGGTGGCGCGGACATGTTCGCCCATGCCGATGGGCGCAAAGGGATGGCCGACCACGACCAGTTCGTCCCTGGGATTCAGGCGGGGCTTCAGGGTCATGGGCGGTCGAGATATCCCGCTTCGGCCGCATTGCGGACGGCCTCCAGCCAGCCATGGCCGAACCGGATGTCGGGCTCAAGGTGCGCGCCCTCGGCCCACTCATTCCAGGCATTGATGAAGACAATCCGCTCGTCGCCGAAGTTCTGGCGTCGGGTCTCCTCGAACAAGGCCTCGAGCCAGGCCTGGAATCCACCGGGGCTGGCATTCTGGAAGATATAGGGCACGTCCTGGCGCCGGGCGCTGTTGTCCCAGGAGGGCATGGCCCCGCGGAACCGCGTGTGCGCCGGGGTCGGCTCGGCCAGATAGCGCCGGACCACCTCGCGATAGTCGCTTACCACGCCCTCGAACTGGGCGTTGAAGAGGGGGCCCGGCGGGGGCACGGCACTCGACATGCCAGCCGGGGGGAACTCGATGGAGGCGTCAAATCCGCTGGCCTTGGGATCGGGATAGGTCAGGGCGTTTTCGAAGTTCTCCACAAAGGCCAGATAGATTTCGCCGATCCCATTGTCCCGACACCAGGTCCGGATCCGCTGGGTCCAGGCCAGGGCATCAGGCAGCAGGCCCGGGCGATAGATCACCACCAGGGGCCGGCCGCTCACCCGGATGTAGTTGGGGCTGGTCAGCCAGGGGCCCATGGCGGCCATCAGGGCCTCGGCGTCTCCGTCCTCATAGGTCTGGGACAGCAGAACATCGCGCTCCTGGCCATCCCAGGTCCGGGTCCAGTTCTCATTGGCCCAGCAGAGGCAGAAGGGAAAGTCCGGGGCATCGGGGGCCAGCAGGTGGTCGAGGGGCTTTTCCAGCACCCGGCGTCCGCCACTGAACCAGTAGAAATAGTGGCAGAAGCCCCCGATCCCATAGGCCTTGGCCAGGTCGGTCTGGCGCCTCAGGGCCCGGGGATCGGACAGGTCATAAAAGCCCAGATCCGCTGGCAGATGCGGTTGATAGTGGCCGCGATAATTGGGCAGGGCCCGGGTGACATTGGTCCATTCGGTAAAGCCCGCCCCCCACCAGCGGTCATTTTCCGGGATGGCGTGGAACTGGGGCAGGTGGAAGGCGATGGTCCGGACCCGGTTCAGGTCCTCCAGCTGCTGGCTCCAGCGCTCCACGAACCTCTGCTGGTTCCGGGTGGCCAGACGGATCTTGTAGTCCTGGTCGATGGAATTGGCGGTGATCGACAGGTGATGGACGATCTCCGAGCGGGGCTCATAGATGATCCTCAGACCCCGCTCCCTCAGACGGAAACAGAGGTCGGCATCTTCGCAATAGGCGGGCACGAAATGTTCGTCGAAGCCCTTGAGGGCCATGAAATCGGCCCGCCGGACCGCCAGACAGGCGCCGGAGGCATAGTCCACCTCCCGGCGCACATTGTAGCGGGCAAGGGAGGGGTCATCGAACAGGCCGATCATTTCCGAACGGCCATCAAGTCCGATCCGACCTCCGGCCTCCTGAAGCCGGCCATCGGGGAACAGCATCTTGGGGGCCGCAGCCCCGGCCTGTGGCTCTTCGTCCAGAGCCTCGATGAGGGCCGACAGCCAGCCGGGCCGGACCTGAACGTCGTTGTTCAGGAAGACCAGGATCTCGCCCCGTGCGACGGCCGCAGCCTTGTTGCAGGTGCGGATGAAGCCGAGATTTTCGCCATTGGCGATCAGGGTCAGATTGGCGACCCCGGACAGGACCTTGACGGTGTCGTCGGCCGAGGCGTCGTCGATGACAATGACCTCGACACCGGCAAGGTCACCGCCCCGCACGAGGGAGGTCAGGCATTCCAGGCTGTAGGTCAGGTTGTTATAGGCCGGGATGATGATCGAAACCCGGGGCGATGTGCCCGGATCCGGCAGGCCCAGGGCCGCCGCGGCCCGATTGATCCCCGAGGCGGCGACCTTGATCATCTCAAGGGGCTTGAGCTTCAGGGCCCCGATATGGTCGGCCCGCTTCTGGCGGCGTTCCTGGCTCAGATGTTCGTAGGTCGCCGTATCATAGGCCTGGGCATCACGCTGACGCGCCGAGGTGCGCATCTGTTCGAACAGGGCCTCGGCCCCCTGACCGGCTCCGCCAGCCTCGCCCGAGGTCTGGGGCAAGGGGCTGCTCGAGCGGACCCAGTGCTCAAGCCCACTCCAGGCCCTGTCCACCAGATCGGCATTGCGGGCCGCATAGACGACCTCGTCAAACTCTGCCGATGGCCATGCCCCCTCAAATGTCCCGCGGGTGAGGTAGTGGAAGAAGGGGTCGATTTCGCTCTCGGAGGCCAGATTGTGCTGACTGGCATAGAAGACGGGATCAAATCCGGGGTGTGGGCTGCGCCGGTCGCGCCGACCCTGACCCATGAAATGGGCGAGGGGAGTTTCCGCCCCGCTGGCCCCGTCGCGATGGCGCAGATAGTGAGCCTGATCAAACAGCGGATGGGGATCGGCGCCTCGCCTGGCACCCTGGGTCACATAGTGGACGAGGGGCGCGGATCTCGCCTCGCCCATGTGACGGGTGCGATACCAGTCATTGGCAAACAGGGGATGGGGGTCGAGACCCTCCAGATGGCCCTTGCGCAGATAATGCAGCAGGGGGTTCTCGCCGGTCTGGGCCAGATCGTCGCTCTGGCCCACATAGTGGCGCAGATCAAACAGGGGGTGGGGGTCGAACCCGCTGGCGGCGCCCATGTGGAAGAAGTGTTCCAGGGCGCTCAGGCCACTGGCGGCGATCGAAACCGCATGGGCGGACTTGTAGTGGCGCAGGTCGAACAGGGGATGGGGACTGGTCCCTTCCTGGTCGCCGATCACCAGATAGTGCAGCAGGGGTGCCCATTGGCTGCCAACCAGATCGGGGCGGGCCTTCAGATACCAGGTCTGGTCAAACAGGGCCCGGGGCTGGGCCCCACCAGAGGGTCCGGCCCGGACATAGGTAATGAGGCTGCAGGTCTCGGTCGGGTCCAGTCCCAGACCTGTCTCGATCCCGCTGACCCAGAGCCCTGATCGAGCCAGAAGCAGACTGCGCCCCACCCACTTGCCACGGGCAAGGGTCGGCACCAGGCTCTGCTCTGTCTTGGAACGCTCGCGGCCGATGGCGCGCCGGGCGGCCGCGGCAAGGTAGCCCTGCCAGCGGTCCTCGGCCCGAACCTGTCGCAGCAGGGCCAGGCTGCGGCGGCGCTCGCCGACCTGCGCCTTGAGGGCTTTGGAGGGATTTTTCGGGCTCTGGGCCAAGTTTGGTGATCCGTCCCGGCTAGGTCGTCGAAAGGGCTTGGCTGATGAGCTGTTCCAGCTCCGCCCGCTCGGCTCTCATGCCAGCCAGTTCCGCTTCAAGGGCCTCGATGCGCGGGGTAGGATCGTTCAGCATCCTCTGCCCCTCGTCGAAGGCCACCTTCTGCTGCAGGTCCAGAAGCTGGATGCGCACCAGGTCCAGGTCGCGGGTGACCGGCGAGACCAGGGTGCCGACTCGTGCCTTCAGATCACTGACGGCACTGGCCACGGCCGAGACAGCAGCGCCATCCAGTTCCCTGTCATTGGCGGCCGCGACCAGGCTCTCATGGAAGCCCGAGATCAGAGATCCGAGACCGTCCAGTCCCGGCATCTCGCCCGCACCCTCATTGTGGTTGAGCTTTGGGGTGAGGAAGCGGTCCATGTCCCTCGTTCCGGCCTTCGTCAGACCAGGCATGGCGGCCCCGTGTGCGGCCTCGATACGCCCCAGCTGCCCCCGCCAATCGGCAAGCAGGTTGTCATAGCTGACAAAAACCCGGGGCAGGCCCCGGCTATAGGCTTCTGAGGCCAGCATGTAGCTGGTCCAGAGCAGGACGGATTTCTCCACCGGGAAGCCATTGCGCTTGGCCAGGGACCCGGCAACGGCCAGGGGATGACGCACCGGGATGACGATGCGAGGCTCAATGTCGAGATGTCTCAGGACCTCGGCCCAGAAGGGCATGAGGACCGAGACCCGGGGGTCCTTCAGGAGGGGCAGGGGGGTCGTCCCATACTCCTCGCAGAACAGGGCCTGACCCTGCTGGATCCAGGCAAGTTCCCCATTGATCGGGAGCGGAGCCTGGGGAAAGGCAAAGACATCATCCCAGGCTGAATCGGCGGCCTGAAGGCGTCGATTGTTGAGATTGGCGATGCGCCAGGGCTCGAAATAGCCCTTCGCATTGTGCTGGTCCCCCGGCATCACGTGCTCGGGAAGGCCTGCTCCGGCCTTGGCCAGAAGCTGGGCGGTCGCCGAGGTGCCTGACCGGTGCATGCCCAGCACCAGATAGGCGGCCCGTCGGGGTCCACTGCTTTCAGTCCGGGTTTCGGTCATTCGCCCTTCCGCAGCGACGCTGGCCCTAGGCTTTATGGCCGCTCGACACAGGCGGCAAGGGGGTGCAACCGGTTGATTGCAGGGATCAAGTCATGCACTAAGCCCGCACACCTCGGGATTTCGCGCATGGCCCCTGCGGCCTCAGATGATCAGGTTTATCGTGTAGTGTCGACGGCGGTGGACGCTGGCTTCTACCATGCGACCAATCCAGATGTTGCCACCGCCGGGATCGACGCGGTCTCCCACTATTGCGCCAATGGCTGGCGGGAGGGGCGAGATCCCTGTCCGTGGTTCTCGACTGCAGCCTATCTGCAGGCCAATCCCGATGTCGCCGCGGCAGATATCAATCCCCTTTTTCATTACCTCATCGTCGGTCGTGACGAAGGCCGTCTCGCCCGGCCATCGGACCGGACTCCCGAGGTCGTCGCGGTGGCGCACGAGGACGTCGCTCCGGCGGTCCTTGAGCCCTCACACGGTCATTTCGGTGACTTCCACGCACCGCCTGAGGTTCTGGCCCTGGCCGCAACGGGGTTTGATGCCGGCTTTTATCTGGGTGCCAATACGGACGTTGCGGCCTCGGGTACCGATCCGCTGGAGCACTTCCTGAACATGGGGTGGCACGAAGGGCGCGACCCTTCGATGGGCTTCTCCCTGCGGGACTATCTGGAAATGTATCCGGATGTTGCGGCCTCCGGCGAGAACCCCCTCCTGCACTTTCTGGAAAAGGGCAAGTCGCAGGGACGCGCGCCCAAACGCAGCCTGGGCTTCCGCTACGACATCATCATGGGGCTGCGGTCCATGGACGAGCGGCTGAAGGATGCCGCGCGCTATGCCAGCCGGGTGAGACCCGCACCGGTCACGACCCTTAAGGCAGCTTTGGGCGAGACTCGGACGGGCCTGAAGGACCTCCACCTGACCTTCAGCCACGACAATTTCATGGCCAATCTCGGCGGGGTGCAGCTCTGTCTCCAGCGCGAGGCGGCCCATCTGGCCGACCGGGGCCTTGATCACCTCAATTTGTTCCCGACCGCCTTCAGCCCGGCGGTTCTCGCCCCGGGCCAGACGGGCCTGGTCGGCGTACTGCTGAACAGTCGGCTCGTCGGCCATTTCACCACGGCAGATGTGGTAGAGGTCCTGGCCGCCATCCCGGGGGGCGAACGCAGTCTCGCCATCCACTCCCTGCTCGGCCATGCCCCGGACGCGGTCCTCGAGGTCATCGCCGCAGCGGGCCTGACGGCCGGGTACTTCTGGGTTCACGACTTCGCCAGCCTCTGCACGGGCTATACCCTGCTGAGGAACGACGTGGCCCATTGCGGGGCACCGGCACCTGACAGTGCGGCCTGCGGCATCTGCATCCACGGCCAACACCGGATGATCCAGGTCCGGGCTCACGAACAGCTGTTCAAGGCTCTCGATCTGATCGCGGTTGCCCCCTCCCAGGCGGCCATGGACACCTGGAAGGCCGGCTGGACCTATCCTCATGCCGGCGAGATCGTCCATCCCAATGCCCGGCTTGTGGCGCGCAAACCGCCTCGCCGGGTGGCCAGAGGCACGGACCGGCCGTTTCGTTTTGCCTTTGTCGGCATGCCGGCAGGACACAAGGGCTGGCCCCTGTTTCGCGAGGTAGTGATCCGATATGCGGGCGATCCCCGCTATCAGTTCCTCCACCTTGGCAGTCGGACCGAGCCCGGGCTGGCTCTGGACTTCCATCAGGTCTCGGTGTCCCCGACCCGGCCCCTGGCCATGCTGGAAACCCTGGAGGCCCTGGAGGTGGACGCGGCCATGGTCTGGTCGATCTGCAACGAGACCTTCAGTCTCACAGCCTATGAGGCCATAGCCGCCGGAGCCGCCCTCATCACGGGCACGGACAGCGGCAATGTCGCGGCCCTGGCGCGGGACGGTGGTCACGGCCTGGTCCTCACCGAGGCCGAGCTGATGGCCCAGATCGAGACCGGTGCCCTGCTGAAACTGGCCCGGGGCAGGCGGCGGCCACAGCTCTATGACCTGGCCTATAGCGCGCTCACCGTCGACCTTCTGCCGGAGCGCCAGCCATGAAGGTGATGGTCTATTCCAGCTTCACCTTCAGCTATCTGAACCGGGCGCGGGTGCTCTATCAGACCCTGCGTCGCTTCCATCCCGACTGGGAACTGGTGGCGCTGATCACGGACAAGCCTCCCAAGGGCTTCCGGCTTGACCTGAAGCGCGAGCCCTTTGACCGGGTGGTCTGGGCCCAGGACCTGGGCATACCGGACTTTCCGGCCTGGATGTTCCGCCATGACGTTGTTGAGGTCTGCACGGCGGTGAAGGGCCCCTTCATCCATCAGGCCTGCGCTTCCGGGGCCGATGTGGTCATCTATCTGGATCCGGATACCGCCCTGTTTGCGCCCCTGGATCCCCTGATCGAGATGCTGGGCGAGCATGACATCCTGCTCACCCCCCACCTGATCGATCCCAATACCGACCGGACAGCGATCCTGGACAATGATGTCTCGGCCTCCCGGACGGGGATCTTCAATCTGGGCTTTGTGGCGATCCGCACGAGCGGCGAGGGCGCGCGCTTTGCCCGCTGGTGGAATGACCGGCTGCTGGAATTCTGCTTTGACGACATCCCCAATGGTCTGTTCGTGGACCAGAGGTGGTGTGACCACGTCCCGGCCCTTTTCGACCGGGTCAAGGTGGTGCGGGATCACGGCTATAATGTCGCCAGCTGGAACCTCTCACAGCGCCGGGTCGCCATCGGTCAGGATGGTGCCATCACGGTGAACGGCTCCCCCCTGCGATTCTGGCACTTCACAAAGCTTGGTCCCACCGGGGACATGATGACCAAGAAATATGCCGGGGCCAATTTCCAGGTCTATGAGATCTGGCACTGGTACAAGCGTCAGGTCACCCTGGCCACCGATCCGAAAATTCCCGAGCGCTACTGGTTCTATGGACACTATGCCGATGGCCAGGCCATCCCCAGGGATCACCGTCTGCTCTACCGCCATCGTGGCGATCTCCAGGCCGCCTTTCCCGACCCCTATGCCGTCGGCGAGGGCAGCTATCTGGCCTGGCTTGAGGGCGAGGGCCTTGCCTGATGAACTTCCGCACGACACCGGAGCCGAACATGGCCGCTGACAGTGACCTGATCGCCCGGGCCAGGGATCTCGTGTCCCTGGCCGAGGGGCGTCGCGCGGAGGTTGAGCGGGCCGCGCAGCGATTGAGTTCCTTGACCGAGGCTCACCGCGCGGAGACGGACCGTGCCGCCCAGCGCCTTCAGAGGGCCGAGGCCGACGGGGCGGTTACCCGCGGAAGCCTGGGTGATGCGCTTTGTGCGGCACAGCTGGCGCGGGCCGAAGACCACAGGACTACGGTTGCCGCCCTGGTGGGGGCCTATGCCCGCACCGGGCGCCGTCGGGCCCGCAGGGTCGGGCGACTGAACAGGCTTTTCGACCGGGTCCTGGCGCGGCTCGGTCGCCCTGGTCAGGCCCTCGTCGTCCTGCGTTCCGGGGTCTGGTCCTCGGCTGGGGATGGTCTCTTGCCGGTCCTGCGCCGCTTCCGACAGATTCTGCTCTATGTCGCCGCCGGGCCCGATCCGCGGGTCCAGCCTGCTGCGCCCTTTGACCAGGCCGCCTATGTCCAGGGGCATCAGGGCCTGGGGCGGGTTAGCCCCCTGGTCCACTATCTGACCTCCGGGGCGCGGGAGGGTCGCTCTCCCCATCCCCTATTCGACGTTGCCCACTACAGTCGACAGGCGGCATCAGCTCTTGTCGCCACGGGATTGAGCCCCCTGGAGCATTTTGTCCGCCAGGGAGCAGCCCAGGGGCTGGATCCCCATCCGCTGTTTTCCATAGCCCACTATCTGGGTGAGGCACCGGACCTGGCGGCAAGTGGAGAAAATCCCCTGAGCCATCACGACCGCGAGGCGGCGCGCCGGGAGATCTCGCCCCATCCCCTTTTCGATGTCGCTTGGTATCGCGCCCGTCTGGCACCTGACGACCGACAAGTGCCGCCCCTGACCCATTATGTGCAGACCGGTGCCGGACAGGGGCTCAAGCCACACGTTCTGTTCGATCCCGACTG
>CAIYZB010000097.1 GCA_903930545.1 uncultured Alphaproteobacteria bacterium | reverse complement strand
GCGAGCCTTGGCAGTGCGGACTCCTCCGGGTCTGCAAACATCCAGAGCCAGCTGATCGATGAGCTGTCCACCAAGCTGAACATCCAGGTCGCGGCCAAGGCCGGTGGCGGGGTGACCATTCGCTCTGCCGAGGGCTATGTCCTGGCCGGCGAGGGCCAGGCCGCGCGGCTGAGCTTTAACCGGACGGACCGGACCCCGGGTTATCTGGCCGTGGAACCCTCCGCGCCCGGCATCGGCCAGCCCCGACCTATCCAGCTGTCGGGCGGCTCGATCCGTGGATTGATGGACCTGCGCGATCAGGACCTGCCGGGCATGGCCAGTCAGCTCGGGGAGTTTCTGGCCCGGGCCTCAGACCAGATCAATGCCGCCCACAATGCCAATGCGGCCTACCCGCCGCCGACCACACTAACCGGGCGCAATACGGGGCTGGATCTGCCCACTGCGGTCGGTGGATTTACGGGGACCAGCACAGTTGCGGTGCTCAATGCCTCCGGCGTGGTCCAGCACAGGGTTGCCATCGACTTCACCGCGGGCACCATGAGCGTCAATGGCGGGGCAGGCGTGGCCTTCACCTCGGCCAATTTCCTCACCAGCCTCAACACGGCCCTGGGGGCCAATGCCACAGCCAGCTTTGCCAACGGAGCCCTGAGCCTTTCTGCAACCGGCACCAATGGTCTGGCCATTGATGAGGGCACCTCGCTGAAGGCAGGACGGGCATTTTCCCACTTCTTCGGCCTGAACGACATGGTGAAGTCCACCGACATCACCCAGTACAACACCGGTCTGACCAGTGCGGACAATCACGGCTTTACCGCCGGGGACACGATCTCATTCCGGATTTCCCAGCCTGATGGCCGCCCCATAAAGGATGTCACCGTCGCAGTGCCGGCTGGCACCAGCATGGCCAATCTGCTCACTGCCCTCAACGCGTCGGGCACGGGGGTCGGGCTCTATGGCCAGTTCGGTCTCGATGCCAAGGGGGCCCTGACCTTTGCCGGAACAGCCCCGCTCAATGCCAGGCTGGACGTCACCCAGGACAATACCGCCCGGGGTGCCGGTGGGCCCTCGATCAGTGGACTGTTCGGTCTTGGGGTTGTCGAAAGGACCACCCGGGCCGGCGCTCTGACGGTGGATTCAGCGCTCTCCCAGAACCCCATGCGGCTCGCCCTGGCCAAGCTGGATCTGTCCGTGGCCGCAACCCAGCCCGCGGTGACGGCCGGGGACGGGCGAGGGGCCCGCGCCCTGGCCGCAGCTGGGGACGTCAATACCGCCTTTGCCGCGGCTGGCGAGCTCGGGGCCGTGACCATGACCGTCTCACGCTATGCCGCCGAGTTCGGGGGCTCCATCGGACGTCAGGCCGCAGCGGCGGAGAGCCGGAAATCCTCGGCCGATGCCGTGGCCAATGAGGCCATAGCCCGGCGACAGTCCACCGAGGGGGTCAATATCGATGAGGAGCTTGTGCGCCTCACCACCTATCAGCAGGCGTTCAATGCTTCGGCCCGGATGATCCAGGCCTCCAAGGAGCTATTCGACGTCCTGACGAACATGATCTGAGGTCCAGACCGATGAACCGTGTCTCCACAGTCGGTAACTATTCCGCCGTCCTCGCCAATATCCAGGCCGCTCAGCAGCGGCAGATGGAGGCGGGCAACCAGGTGGCGAGCCAGAAGAAGGGCTCTGACCTCAAGGACTTCGCCAAGGGCGCGGAGCTGCTCACCGCCATGCGGACCGTGGACGCACGGGTGACCAGCTATCGTGACCAGAACAAGCTGCTGGTGGACAAGCTCACCACCCAGGACCTGGCCCTGAACCAGGTGACCGATGCCGCGGCCGCGACACGCCAGGCCATTGCCGATGCCCTGGCTTCAGGTCGGGCGGAGACCCTGATGGAAGATCTCGGTGGTCAATTCCGAAATGCCGTGGAGGGCATGAACGCCCGCCACGGCGGCAAATATCTGTTCTCGGGTGGCAAGATCGACACCATGCCGGTCTCGGCCACGGCCATGTCAGACCTGACCAATCCCCTGACCCCGAACATCTCTGATTTCTTCCAGAATGACGATTTTCAGGCCCAGACCCGGGTGGACGACGCGACCACCGTGAAAACCGGCCTTCTGGCGGATGACCTGGGCACCGACCTGATGACCGCCTTCAAGTCGCTCCAGGCCTTCCATGAAGGGGCCAGCGGGCCCCTCACCGGGGAACTGACGGCGGCCCAGAAGACCTATCTCGAAGGGGTGCTTGCCACCTGGGATTCTGTGCGCAGCGACCTGACCAACGAGACCGCTCGCAACGGCATGGTCCAGAGCCGGGTTGACGCTGTGCAGTCCGATCTCGGTTATCGCTCGGACAGTCTGGCCAGCATGATGGGCGACATCACTGACGCTGACATGACCGAGGCGGCCAGCGCCCTGCAGCAGGCCCAGTTCGCGGTTCAGGCCGCGGCCCAGGTCTTTCTGACCCTGAAACAGACTTCGCTGCTCAATATCCTGCAGTAACAGGCGCTGGCGTGGCCTGCATCTCGCAAACCCCACGGCGAGACGCTACATAGTCGCCTATGGACAGCCAATTGATGGACAGGGCCGTGGAGGCCGCGCGCGAGGCCGTTGGCCATCCGGTGGGCACGCGCATCGTGGCGGCCATGTCCGGCGGTGTGGATTCAACCGTCACCGCCGCCCTTCTGTCGAGGGCCGGCTATGACGTGGTCGGGGTCACCCTCCAGCTCTATGACCATGGGGTCGCCATCCAGAAGAAGGGGGCCTGCTGCGCGGGCCAGGACATCCATGATGCCCGGATGGCGGCGGATTCCCTGGGTATCCCCCACTATGTCCTCGACTATGAGAGCCGGTTCCGCGACCAGGTCATGGAAGACTTTGCCGACGCCTATCTGCGCGGCGAGACCCCGGTGCCCTGTATCCGCTGTAACCAGACGGTAAAGTTCCGCGACCTGCTGGATGTGGCCCGCGACCTGGGGGCCGAGGCCATTGCCACGGGCCATTATGTCCAGCGCAACGGGGCCGGTGAGCTTCACAGGGCCGTCGATCCGGCGCGGGATCAGAGCTATTTCCTGTTCGCCACAACCCGTGACCAGCTGGACTATCTGCGCTTTCCCCTGGGCGGCCTGCCCAAGCCGGAGGTTCGCGCCATTGCCGCCGAGCTGGGCCTGACCGCGGCCGACAAGCCCGACAGCCAGGACATCTGTTTCGTCCCGGAGGGGCGTTACACCACCATCATCGACCGCCTGCGCCCTGAAGGGGCCCTGGCCGGAGACGTCGTGCATCTGGATGGCCGCGTCCTCGGCCGCCATGAAGGTGTGACCCGCTATACGGTCGGCCAGAGACGGGGCCTGAACATCGCCGTCGGCGACCCGCTGTTCGTCGTGCGGATCGATGCGGCAAGCCGTCAGGTGATCGTCGGGCCTCGGGAGGCCCTTCTGACCCGCGGCCTGATCCTCAAGGAAATCAACTGGCTGGGTGAGGGCGGGGAAATCACCCAGGCTCTAGGCAGGCCAGTCCTGGCCCGGGTCCGCTCGACTCGGGAACCTGTCTTGGGCAACATCGCCCTGATCGATGGCGAGGCCGGGATCCTCTTTGACAGTCCGGAGGAAGGCGTCGCCCCCGGTCAGGCCTGTGTCCTCTATGCGCCGGAGGACCCCAGCCGGGTCCTGGGCGGCGGGTTCATCGGCGCCACCCGCAACCTGGTCTAGGTCCCGATCAGACGGCTCAGGACGACATCGCGCCGGGCTCGCCTATCAGGAACTTCGGGGTCTGGTTTTCAGGACTTCGGTCTGCGTCGTTCTGCGATCAGCCTAACCCGGATTTTTTCTCGAAACCGAGACGCTGATTTCGTTCCGGCGCATGAAGGGCAGGGTCCAGGGCGGGTCATAGAACCAGGCCTGTGGCGCTTCAGTCGCCTGCCATTTGCTGGCGACAAGCTCGGTCTGCAGGATCTGGGTCTTCTGGTGAACCCTCTCGGCCCCGGTGAAGCCCGTATAGGTCAGGACCGCATAGTCGCTGGGCGGAACCACAACCAGCCTGACCGCCGGGTCATTGGGCACCGGCAGGCTCGCCAGGGTGTATTGCGAGGGCATGAAAAACTGGATGCGCCACCCGCCCTGTGAGTCCGTGCTCTGGGCGACAGGTGCGGTCATGGAGATGGTCTGGGACCGGCTCTGGGCCACCGGTGCGGTCATGGCCACGCTGGTCCGGCTCTGGTTATCGCCAAAGATGTAGCCTGCGACCTTGCGGAACCCGTCATTGCGGGCGGCTTCCTCATTCCCGCTGCCCGTCGCCTCGGCGGCGATGCGGGGACCATAGTGGCGGATCTCCAGCTGGCCGACCTGTTCGACCACGGTGTATTTCGGTTCCTCGGTCCCAGAGCGCACGCCGAACAGGCTCCCGATTCCCAGGCCGATGGCCCCGACTGTTTCCCAAAACCCGGCCATGGCGGCATCTCCCTGGTGTTGTGGGGATCCTACGCTGATTGGGGGCATTCGGTTGCATCTTGGGACTGCAAAGCCCTCAAAGCCGGGACTATAGTCTGCCCATGACCCAGACCGCCTCCGACCCCGTCGTCATCGCCGCCTATGCCCGCACCCCCATGGGGGGCTTTCAGGGGGCCCTGGCAGGGGCGAAAGCTACGGACCTCGGTGCCGCCGCCGTTCGTGCTGCCGTCGAGCGGGCGGGCCTGGACCCCGAGGCCGCAGACCAGATTATCATGGGCTGTGTCCTGCCGGCAGGCCTCGGCCAGGCTCCGGCCCGTCAGGCCGCCCTGGGGGCTGGACTGCCGACATCTGTAACGGCCACGACGGTCAACAAGATGTGCGGCTCCGGCATGCAGGCCGCTATCCTGGCCCATGACGCCCTGGCCGCAGGGTCTGCCGACGTCATCATCGCAGGCGGGATGGAGAGCATGTCCAATGCCCCCTATCTGATGACCAAGCACCGCGCCGGGGCCCGCATCGGCCACGACATGATGTTCGACCACATGTATCTGGACGGCCTGGAAGATGCCTATGAGCCTGGCCGCCTGATGGGCAGCTTTGCCGAGGACTCGGCGCGCACCTATCAGTTCAGCCGCGAGGCCCAGGACAACTTTGCCATCCGCTCCCTGGCCCGGGCGAAGGCCGCTGTGGAAGGCGGGGTCTTCGATCGGGAGATCGTCCCCGTGACCATCGCCGGCCGAAAGGGCAGCGAGACCATCTCCACGGACGAACAGCCTCTGAAGGCCGACCCGAGCCGCATCCCCGGACTGAAGCCCGCCTTCGCCAAGGACGGCACCATCACGGCCGCCAATGCCAGCTCCATCAGTGACGGGGCCGCTGCCCTGGTCCTGACCCGGGAGTCGGTCGCCGGTCGCCTGGGTCTGAAGGTCGTGGCCCGGATCGCCGCCCATGCCGCCCACGCCCATGAACCGGGCCTCTTCACGACGGCTCCGGTCCCGGCGATCCGCAAGGCCCTGACCCGGGCGGGCTGGTCGGTTCAGGATGTCGACCTGTTCGAGGTCAATGAGGCCTTTGCCGTTGTGGCCATGATTGCCGAGCAGGAACTGGGCCTCGATCCGGAACGCCTGAATGTGAACGGCGGAGCCTGCGCCCTCGGGCATCCCATTGGCGCGTCAGGGGCCCGGATCCTGGCCACCCTGATCTCGGCGCTCGAGGCCCGGGGAGGGAAACGCGGTGTGGCCTCGCTGTGCATTGGTGGCGGCGAGGCGACGGCCATGGCCGTGGAACTAGCCTAGGGCCCCCTCAGTCAGCTTCGCTGACAGCTCCCCCAAGGG
>CAIYZB010000096.1 GCA_903930545.1 uncultured Alphaproteobacteria bacterium | reverse complement strand
CCCTTGGGGGAGCTGTCGGCGAATGCCGACTGAGGGGGCAATTGGAGAAAGCGCCACTGGCGGCTTTCAAAAGGCCTGCGAAAGTGGTCTTGGTGCGCCTCTTTGCGCATACAAGTCACAGACGGTCCGGTTGGCGGCTCCAGGAGACTGAATGACCTCGTCCAAGATGCCCCTGATCCTCGGGATTGGCGGAACCCTGCGGGAAGGCTCCTCCACAGAGCGTGCCCTGACCGTGGCCCTGCGTGCCGTCGAGGCCAAGGGGGCGAGGACGCGGCTTCTGGGCGGTGCCTTTCTGGCCAGTCTGCCCATCTATAATCCGGCCACCCGCGAGGTGACCGAGGCTCAGGAAGAACTCGCCCGCGCCGTGTCGCAGGCCGATGGCATCATCGTGGCCAGCCCGGGCTATCACGGCTCGATCTCGGGGGTGATCAAGAACACCCTCGATACCCTTGAGGCCCTGCGCGGCGATCCGCGTCCCTATTTCACCGATCGGGCTGTGGGCTGCGTCATCACCGCTGATGGTTCCCAGGCTGCCGGGACCACATTGATTGCACTGAGATCGATCATACATGCGCTCAGGGGTTGGCCGACGCCCTATGGGGCGGCACTCAATGCGACCTCAGCCAGCTTCGATGCAGAGGGCAACTGCGTCGATCCCAAGGATGCCTGGCAGCTGGCCCTGGTTGGCGAGCAGGTCCTCGACTTTGCCGTGATGAAGACCCGACCGGCGTGACTCCTCCCGATTTCGCCGGACATGACGACGACACCAGACCGGAGACCCAGGTGAGCGACAGTTCCATCTCCCCCATCGAAGACATCATCGAGGACGCCCGCAATGGCCGTCCCTATATCCTGGTGGATGCCGAGGACCGGGAGAACGAGGGGGATGTCATCATCCCGGCCCAGTTCGCCACCCCGGACCAGATCAATTTCATGGCCCGCTTCGCCCGGGGTCTGATCTGCCTGTCCATTTCCGCAGACCGGGCCCGCCAGCTTCGCCTGCCCCCCATGGCCCACGACAACCAGTCTGGGCATGGCACCGCCTTCACCGTCTCCATCGAGGCGCGGGAAGGGGTGACCACCGGGATCTCCGCCCATGACCGGGCTCGGACCATTGCCGTGGCCGTTGATCCCACAAAGGGTGCTGACGAGATCGTCTCCCCTGGCCACGTCTTTCCCCTGGTGGCCAAGGATGGCGGCGTTCTGGTGCGCGCCGGTCATACCGAGGCCGCGGTGGACATCTCCCGTATGGCGGGCCTGAACCCCGCCGGGGTGATCTGCGAGATCATGAAGGATGACGGATCCATGGCCCGCCTGCCGGACCTGATCGTCTTTGCCAAGGAGCACGGGTTGAAGATCGGCACCATCGCCGACCTCATCGCCTATCGCCGACGCACGGAACGCCAGGTGGAGCGGGTTCTGGAGACCCCCTTTGAGTCGGCCTATGGCGGTCGATTCCGGATGGTCATCTATCGCAACATTCTCGATCGCACCGAGCACGTCGTCCTGACCAAGGGCCGGATCGATCCGGACAAGGCCACTCTCGTGCGCAT
>CAIYZB010000095.1 GCA_903930545.1 uncultured Alphaproteobacteria bacterium | reverse complement strand
GGCTGGCCGGGCCGATGCTTGCCTTCTCCATCATCGCCGCCGTGATGCTGGTGGTGGTCTGGCGGATGTTGCCGGAGAGCCAGCACATGCCCGAGCCTCCACCTCCGAAGGTCAAGGTGGAAGGGGCCCCGAAGGAGGCCCCTATGTGGCGCGATGCCCGCATCACGCCCTTCCTCATCTATGGCTTCATCGTCGCTGTTTCCCAGACCGCACAGGGTCAGACCCTGGGATTTCTGATCATCGACAAGCTGAAGATGTCCCCGACCCAGGCCCAGGGCTTCATCGCCGTGGCCATGATGTTCGGTGCCGTGGCCGGTCTCCTGGCCCAATGGGGCATTATCCGCATGCTCGACATGACTCCGCGCCAGCTCCTGCGTTGGGGTGTTGCCGTGGCGGCGATCGGAAATCTGCTGGTCGCGGTCTCGCCGGACTACTGGACGGTGGTGGCCGGCTACGCCATCTCCAGCCTCGGCTTCGGTCTCGCCCGACCTGGCTTTACAGCCGGAGCCTCTCTTGCTGTGGGCATGCACGAACAGGCCCGGGCCGCCGGCGCCATTGCTGCGGTCAACGGGGTCAATGTCGTCCTCGCCCCAGCCTTTGTCCTGCTCTATGAGCGCATCGCCCCTGCACCCTTCCTGCTCAACGCCGCCCTGATGCTCGCCATGCTGGTCTATGCCTTCCGCAACCCGCAACTGCGCAATGCCGACCCCAGCCCGGCCACCAAGGCCGACCAGGCCCTTGCCACTCTTGAAAAGCAGGACGAGGGCGGGGTCTAGGCTGATACCACCCAGAGGGGCGGTCCAGCTCGGCTTCGGCCCAGGATAGGGCAAAGTCCCGTGATACGGGAATTTCCCGTGGTTAAGCATTTGCACTGTGGCTGCAAAGCGTCAGTCGGTCCCACAAAGTGTTCGGCCCCTCCCGAGAAGACGGGGTCGTCTTACAAAAGTGTCACGTAACCCAATTAGTCGTGTCCCAGCGCCCGGTCTCGGACTGTGCGAACGCATGCAACTTGGGGGGTACCCGTGAAACTCTATAAGAATTTGATCCTTCTGGGTGCTAGCGCCCTTGCCCTGACGGCTTGCGGTGCAGAGGATATTTCCTCGCCTGGCACCGGCGGCAACGTCACCATCAACAACACCACCGCTACGACCCTCCCCGCCCCCACCACGCCCGCCGGGGTGACGCCCGCCTCGGGCTGCCCGACTATTGCTGACGCTCAGGGCCTCAAGGACGACGGCACCATCACCGGCCCGACCGGCACCTGGCGCGTCTGCACCCTGCCTGCGCGGGTGAAGACCTCCATCACCCTGACCAAGATCCCCGGCCTGCTCTATCAGCTGCCCGGTCGCGTTGATGTCGGCACCGACGGTGGCTTCACCAAGACCTCGGCTGACACCAATGTCACCCTGACCATCCAGCCTGGCGTCATCATCTATGGCGGCACGGGCGTTTCCTGGCTCGCCGTCAACCGCGGCAACAAGATCAGCGCCGTCGGCACCGCGACCCAGCCGATCATCTTCACGAGCCGCGACAACGTCCTGGGCCTGTCCACCGAAACCTCGCAAGGCCAGTGGGGCGGCGTGGTTCTCCTTGGCCGTGGCAAGATCACCGACTGCACCAGCGGTTCGACGGCCGGCGGCACCTGCGAACGCCAGACTGAAGGCGCGGCTGACCCGGCTCTGTTCGGCGGTGCCGACGATGCTGACAACAGCGGCCGTATGTCCTACGTCCAGATCCGTTATTCCGGCTACGTCCTTGGCGCTGACAAGGAACTCCAGTCTCTGACGACTGAGGGCATCGGCAGCGGCACGGTTCTCGACCACATCATGAGCTACAACAGCTCTGATGACGGTGCCGAATTCTTCGGCGGCGTGGTCAATCTGAAGCATTATGTCTCCGTCGGCGCTGACGATGACAGCCTTGACGCCGACACCGGCATCCGCGGCAACTTCCAGTATGGTCTGCTCCTGCCCCGTTCGGGTGCTGGCGATGCCCTGATGGAAATCGACTCCAACGGCTTTGAAACTGACACCCCGCGTTCGAGCCTGAAGATCTCCAACTATACCGCCATCCAGCCGGCCGTCAGCGCCAACAACGAAGCAGCCGACCTGGCTGCCATCCTGATCCGCGGCAACTCGGACGTGACCCTGGCCAACTCGGTCATCGTCGCCCCGAACAACGAATGCCTGCGTCTCAATGGTTCGGGCACCACCCCGGCTACCCTGACGGCGCGCGCCACGGTCATGACCTGTAACGCCACCAAGTATCTCGGCTCGGGCAGCTACAACGCTGCGGCCACCGCTTCCCAGTTCGGGGCCGGTGCCAATGCCAACCGTGACGACTTTGTCTCCACCCTGACCAGCCTGTTCATCAACGGTGCCAACGAAAACGGCGTCGCCGCTTTTGATGTGGCCTCGCTGGGCGCCTTCTTCTCCGCCACCACCAATATCGGTGCGGTGAAGGACAGCGCTGACAACTGGTGGTCGGGCTGGACCTGCAGCAGCGGCGTTGCGAGCCTTGGCTCGACCAGCGCCTGCACCTCGCTGCCCACCAACTAAACAGCCGCGCTTCTTTAGCGATGAGGGGGCGGCTGGCGACGGCGGCCCCCTCTTTTTACCCAATTCGCTTTTCCCAGGGGGGATGAGACAATGACTACGCGGCGGCTTACATCACTGCTTCTGATCACTACCGCGCTCAGCCTGCCCATGATGGCGCATGCTGCCGTCCTGCAGGATGCCCCTGCGGCTCCGACACCTCCGGCCTCGGCGGAGACCACGCCTCCCGCTGCCCCGGCTGAAGACGTCGATGTCTCGATCCCCGGCGTTGAAGAAGTTGTCGTTGTCGCGCGCTCGAACAGCAACATCGTCCAGGTCGGCTCTCAGGTCGTCTCGGTCCTTTCGAACACCGAAATCGCCCGGACAGGTGAAGGCAATATCGCCGGCGCCCTGATCCGCGTTCCCGGCCTCAGCCTGGTCGGCAGCGGCTATGTCTATGTCCGCGGCCTTGGCGATCGCTACTCCCTCGCCCTTCTCAATGGCTCGCCCCTTCCCAGCCCTGAACCCCTGAAGCGCGTCGTGCCGCTCGACCTCTTTCCGAGCAGCATGATCTCCTCGACCCTGGTTCAGAAGAGCTACTCGGCCAACTTCCCCGGCGAGTTCGGCGGCGGCGTGATCAATCTGACCACCCGTGCCATCCCGACCGAGCCCTTCTTCAGCATCGGCGGCGCAGTCGGCGCTGACAGTGAAACGACGGGCCACCTCGGCAATGTCTATTACGGCAGCAAGACCGACTGGACCGGCTACGACAACGGCAACCGTGACACCCCGCCCGCCCTGGCCGCCTTCCTGTCCAGCGGCAAGCGGATCAGCTCCGGCACCGTCGACACGGCGGCCATTGCCAGCGAACTTGTGAACAGCCGCAATGCCGTCCTCCAGCGCTGGGGTGAACTCCCGGCCAACTTCTCTGCCAGTGTCGCGGGGGGTAAGCCCTTCGACGTCAACGGCATCGAGTTCGGGGTCATCGCGGCTGCGGGCTACAACAACCGCTACACCACCCGCGACTCCGTCAATCAGACCTCGCTTCAGGGCGACCTGAAGGATCTGCAGTCCGACTTCAATCGGGTGACCACGGACAACCGCGTTGTGCTCAATGGCCTCCTGGGCATGGGTGCGGACTTCGACGGTAACCGGATCCGCTGGACCAATGTCTATATCCACGACACCATCAAGCACACGCGCCTGGGTCTGGGTAACCGCAACGGCACCAAGGTTGATTACCTCGGGCAGGACACCGCCTGGTATGAGCGCCAGCTGCTGAACAGCCAGGTGGTCGGCGAGTTCCATCCAACGGATCAGATCAGTCTCGACGTGCGTGTCGGGCGGGCCATTTCAAAACGCGATGCCCCCGGCGAACTGTCCTTTGAATATGTTCGCACCAATACCTCTGTGGACCCCTATGGGGCCTATTTCATCAACCGCCTGAACAACGGTAACCGCGGCGACGCGAACGTCAGCTATTCTGCTCTCGAGGAAAAGCTGTGGTCGGGCGGCCTCGACGGCACCTACAAGTTCACGCCGAGCTTCTCCGCCACCATCGGCTATGCCTATGCCGATACCAATCGCGAAAGCTCGCGCCGTGACTTCCAGTTCCAGGCTCCCAACGACCTGCCTGGCGGCGTCGACATGCTGCGCCCGGACTATCTGCTCTCGCCTTCGGTGATCAAGAAACTCGGCATCACCATGATCGAGACCAACGAAGGCAACCCGGCCTTCCTGGCGACCCTGAAGAACCATGCGGGTTACCTGAAGTTCAACGGCCAGCTTTTCGACAGCCTCCAGTTTGACGTCGGTGCCCGTTACGAGACGGCCGAACAGGTCGTTTCGCCGATCCAGGTCTTCACCACTGCCGGTGCCTCCCTCGCGACCACAAACCTCGAGGAATCCTACTGGCTGCCCGCCGCGACCCTGACCTGGGAGTTCGCCCAGGACATGCAGCTGCGCCTGAACGGATCCAAGACCATTGCCCGGCCCCAGTTCCGGGAACTGATCTATCAGTTCTATTTCGACCCCGACAGCAACCGCACCTATCGCGGCAACCCGCTGCTGGTGGACAGCCTGCTGACCAATGCTGAAGCGCGCTACGAGTGGTATTTCGGTCGTGGTCAGCGGCTGACGGCCGCAGGCTTCTACAAGACGATCGAAAATCCGATCGAGACCTATGTGACTGGTGATGACTTCACCACCGGCTTCGCCAATGCCCCCAAGGCCGTTCTCTACGGTCTTGAAACTGAGGCGGTTAAGCACTTCGAGCTTGCCGACTGGGGTGGTGATTTCTGGGCCGATCGTCAGCTCGTCACGGTGTTCAACTACACCTTCTCCAAGTCTGAGCTGAACGTTCAGGCCAATGACAAGGTCAGCGCCTTCGCCGTGAGCTCCACCAAGGCGACGGACTTCTTCCGTGACGGTTCGCCCATGACCGGTCAGTCCGACCACATCGTCAATCTCGAGTTCAGCCTCGAGAACATGGATCACCTCTCGCAGCAGACCCTGCTGATCAACTATGCCAGCGAGCGGGTCACCAGCCGCGGTCTGGCCAATAGTGGCCAGCCGGACGTCATCGAGTATCCGGGCGTGCGCATCGACTTCGTTGCGCGCCAGGGGATCGAGGTTGCTGGCCGCGAAGTCGAACTGAAGTTCGAGGCCCGTAATCTGACGGGCCAGAAATACGAAGAGTATCAGAGCGCTAACGGTAACCGCGTCGACGTCAACACCTACAATGTCGGCCGGACCTTCACGCTCACGACCCAGATGAAGTTCTAGGTCTCGCGCAAGGGAGGGCTTTGGCCCTCCCTTGCCGACGGCTTGCCTGAGTTGTGCAAGCCTGCCCTGTCGCATATGCGTCAGGTGGTTTACAAAACTGTCGCTTAAGTGTCGTAATCCGCAACTAGGGAAGGTGAGCATGTCCCGCTCGACGATCCTTCCAGCCGTGGCCGTCCTGGCCCTTGGGGCCTTGGCCCCAAAAGGTGCGTCTGCGGACGTTCTCCAGATCGATAATGGCAAGGCCCACTGGGTGTCAGGACGTTCGGCTGGCACAGCCAGTCCGTCCGCCGCCCCGGCCCCGACCGTGATCGAAAGCCCGGCCTTTACCCAGGCCGTCGAGGCCGCCGGCCCTGAGGCCTGGCAGCCCACTGTGGCCATGCTGGCCGCGAAATATAATGTCAGTCCCGCCCTGCTGGAAGCCGTGGTCTGGCAGGAAAGCCGCTGGCGGACCGGAGCCACCTCACCGGCCGGTGCCCATGGCCTGGCCCAGCTGATGCCCGGCACGGCCCGAGACCTCGGGGTCAATATCCGCGATCCCAATGCGAATCTTGAAGGCGGTACACGCTATCTGCGGGTCCAGCTCGATACCTTTGGCGGCGACGTTGAAAAGGCACTTGCGGCCTATAATGCAGGGCCGGGGCGTGTCGCTTCGGCAGGGGGCGTCCCCAAAATTCCCGAAACCCAGGCCTATGTTGCCGCCATCATGGCGCGCATGGCTGACCGCGTCCGGAGATGATTGAAATGAATAGGTCGCGCCTTAGGGCTTTTATCATCGCTATGGCGGCTGTTCTTCCCCAGGCTGCCAATGCCCAGGCCGTTGCGAACCCGCAGGGCTCTGGTCCGATCATTGCGGCCCTGTCCTGGCTTCAGGGCACCTTGATGGGCAATGTGGCCACCACCATCGCCGTGATGGCCGTCGCCGCAGTGGGCTTCATGATGCTGACCGGCCGGATCAACTGGCGGTTCGCCGCCACGGTCATCGTCGGGGTCTTCATCCTGTTCGGGGCTGGTGCCATTGTTGCCGGGATCCAGTCTGCCGTTGCGGCCGGCTGAGGACGAAAAATGGATATCGTCCGCTATTCGGTTCACCGGGCCCTGACCCGACCCCAGATGTTCGCCGGGGTGACCTACAGCTTTTTCATCATCAATGCCGCGGTCACCACCGAAGCTTTCCTGATGACCAAGAGCTTTCTGGCCCTGCCCGTCGCCCTGCTTGTCCATGCCATCGGATATCTGGCCAGCCTGCGTGAACCGCGGATCTTTGACCTCTGGCTGACCAAGGTCAGCCGCTGCCCGCGCGTCAGGAACTGGCAGCGCTGGGGCTGCAACAGTTACGCCGCCTGAAGGGGCTGGAAAAATGGGCATGTTCGACATGAGCGCCTGGGCGAAAAAAGAGGCGCTGGCTGGCGACAGGTTGCCCTATCGCGCCCTGCTGGATGAGAACACGGTCCTGCTCCGTGACGGCTCGGTCATGCTCACCTTGCTGGTGCCTGGGTTCAGCTTCGAGACGGCGGATACGGCCGAACTGAATGCCCATGCGGCCACCCGCGAGCTGCTGCTGCGCAGTGCCCTGGATGCGCGTTTCATTCTCTATCACCACGTCATCCGCCGGAAGGTTCAGGTGGAACTGACGGGGGCCTTTGCCGATCCTCTGGCAGCCCATATCGACGCGCTCTGGCGGGAAAAACTCTCCGGCGGGTCGATGTTTGTAAACGACCAGTTCGTCACCCTCATCCGCCGCCCGGCCCGGGGCAAGACCGGGTGGGTCGAGCGTCTTGGCCGGACCTTCCGGCCCAGCCGCGGGGAGGACCTGACCCCGACGCCCCAGGACCTGAGGGATCTGAGAGCCGCCGCCAACGCCATGGTCGCCAGCCTCAGCAGCTATGGCGCGCGCCTTCTGGGCGACTATGCCGGCACCTCGGGTAAATGTTCCGAAGTCCTGGAATTCCTGTCGGCCATCTACAACGGCGAGATGCGCCCCGTGCGCAAGCCGGCCCAACTCACCGATGTCGGTCGCATGCTGCCCTACAAGCG
The DNA here is from genome assembly GCA_903930545.1 of uncultured Alphaproteobacteria bacterium. GTDB lineage: Bacteria > Pseudomonadota > Alphaproteobacteria > Caulobacterales > Caulobacteraceae > Phenylobacterium. The sequence goes on along the minus strand of CAIYZB010000095.1, from coordinate 2,160 downwards.
GATCAATTTCGGCCAGGATGCCCTGGAACTCCGCGATGCCGGCGGCAGCAGCTTTGCTGCTCTCATCTCCCTGAAGGATTATCCCGACTCCACCTCCCCGGGGATCACGGATGCCCTACTTCGGGTGCCCTGCGAGATGGTGCTTACCGAAAGCTATGCACCGGCTGATCGCCAGATCGCCCGTGAGCGGATTGATCTGTCAGTCCGGCGGCTGAAGTCAGCCGATGAAGAGGCTGTGGCTGAACGGGCCGAGCTGTTTGCCGCCAGGGACGCCCTGGGCGGTGGCTCGGTGGGTTTCGGCGATCATCACCTCTCGGTCCTGGTCCGGACAGATCGACTTGAGGCCCTTGACCAGGTCACGGCGGCCTGCGCTGCGGCGCTTGGGGATGCCGGTGCGGTGGCAGTCCGGGAGGACCTGAACCTAGAGCCCGCCTTCTGGGGCCAGATGCCGGGCAATGAGGCCTATGTGGTTCGCAAGGCCCTGATTTCCTCGGCAAACATGGCCTGCTTCGGCTCGTTCCACGGCTTTGCCCTCGGCCAGGCCGAAGGCAACCACTGGGGCGATCCCGTCACCGTTCTGGAAACCACCAGCGCCACGCCCTTCTTCTTCAATTTCCACACCGGCGATCTGGGAAATTTTTCGGTCATCGGTCCGTCCGGTTCCGGCAAGACCGTGGTGATGAATTTCCTGGTCGCCCAGGCCCAGCGCTTCGAACCCCGCACGGTCCTCTTCGACAAGGACCGTGGCGCAGAAGCCTTTGTCCGGGGCATTGGCGGCCGTTACAGCCGTATCGCCCCCGGCCAGCCCACGGGCTTCAATCCCCTCGCCCTGGAAGACAGCGACCATAACCGCGCCTTCCTTCGCGACTGGCTCGCCGTCCTGCTGGACGCCAATGGTCCGGAAGAACTGGCAACCATCGCTGCGGCGGTTGATGCCGCCTACACCAATGATGCTGCCTTCCGCCGCCTGACCCACTTCCGCGAGTTGCTCGGCGGTGGTCGCCGGCCCCAGCCGGGGGATCTGTCCCACCGCCTCGATGCCTGGCTCAGCGGCGGTGAGCATGGCTGGCTGTTCGACAATGCCGAAGACCGTCTTGACCTGTCGGCCATGACCCTTGGCTTTGACATGACGGCCCTTCTGGAAACGCCCCGGCTGCGCACCCCGGTCATGATGTACATCTTCCACCGGATCGAGGAGAGACTGGACGGTCAGCCGACCATGATCCTCATCGATGAGGGCTGGAAGGCCCTGGACGACGAGGTCTTCGCCGCCCGGATCAGGGACTGGCTCAAGACCCTGCGAAAGCGCAATGCCCTGGTCGGGTTCGCGACCCAGTCCGCCCGGGATGCCCTGGACAGCCGGATCTCGACGGCCCTCGTCGAGCAGACGGCGACCATGATCTTCATGCCCAATGCCCGGGCCCGGCCTGAAGACTATTGTGACGGGTTCGGCCTCACCGAGCATGAGCTCGACGTGATCCGGACCTTGCCCGCCCACAGCCGCTGTTTCCTGGTTCGCCAGCCTGATGCCTCGGTGGTGGTGCGGCTGGACCTTTCTGACATGCCGGAGGTCCTCACCATCCTGTCCGGTCGCGAGAGCGTTGTGCGCAGGCTCGACAGTCTCCGGACCCTCCATGGTGACGCGCCATCGGGCTGGTACGAGCCTCTGGTTGGCTCCCCCTGGCCGGGCCAGACAGATGATCAAGCACCGATAGTGGCCGCGCAATGAGCCCCTGCGATCCTCTTGTTCAGGGGGCCTCGGCCGGGGTCGCGGCATCGCTTCGCGCAGTGGACTGCGTCAGTGCCGAGACTACCGCGAGTGCCTTCACCCGCCTGTTCGGCACCGATGGGGCCCTGCTGCCGGCCCTGACGGCCCTGCTGACCATCTATATTGCGGCCTTCGCCCTGCTGCTTCTGACCGGGCGGTCGAGTCTGAGCGTCAGCAGCCTGACGCCCCGCATGTTTGCCCTGGGCCTTGTCCTGACCTTCACCACCAGCTGGGTGGCCTATCAGGGGGTGGTCTGGAACCTGGCCACCGGCGCCCCTGATCAGATCGCCGGCGTGCTGATGGGCACGGCGGGATCTGCGACCCAGATGTTTGCCGACCGGATCGACATCCTCTTCGGAGCCATTGCCGAGACCGCCGGGGCCGCGACGCAG
>CAIYZB010000094.1 GCA_903930545.1 uncultured Alphaproteobacteria bacterium | reverse complement strand
CCGGCAGGGCCGCGACGCCGAAGGCGTACTGGTGCCCGAACATGATCCCGGCCCAGACCGCAACAGCCAGGATCAGGCGCCAGAGGCCGATCTCGCCGATCTTCAGCTTCTGCTTTCCGGTCAGGATCGCGGCGAAGGGCAGGTTGGAGGTCTGGCGCGTGAAGGCCGTATAGGTCTCCCCGAGGGCCTTGCGGCGTTTGGCATCGATGCTGACCGTGCCGAAAATCGCCAGGGCGAGGATCGAGCCGAACAGGGCGATGCTGGCCCGGTCGCCATTGACCATCAGGTGTCCACCCGCCCAGATCGCGACGCCCCAGAGGAAAGGGTGGCGGGTGATCCGCAACATGCCCTTGACGGCGTCAGGCTTGTTGAGGGTGCCCTCCTGCTTGACGCTGGTCGGGTTGGGAGTGGTCAGACCAGGAACGATCAGCAGCATGGACAGCAGCATCAGGCTCAGCTGAATGTGGCGGGTTCCCGCCGAGATGCCCCAGTAGGCGATGTTCCAGGCTTCCCCTCGTGCCTGACCATAGGCCAGGGACAGCCAGACGATCCCGGCCACCGAAGCCAGGGAGAACAGGCCCATATAGGCCCCTTCGCCCATTGTCTTGACCAGTCCGTTCCGGATCGGTGTTCCCGAGACCAGAAGGTGCAGGAGCACGAAAAAGGCGGCAGCAGCGATCAGGTTAGTCATGTGAGTTCCCCCCGGAGGATTTGGACCAGCCTGTGGCTATAAATTTACACTGTCAATCAAAAAGGTGGGTCGTCATCCTCGTCATGACCGTCTCCAGGCGGGGCGAAGGGCAGGGGCGGCTGATCGCCTGATGCTGTGGGCAGAGGCTCGGGAGCAGGTGCTGGCGGCGTTGCCACTTTCGGCCGTGGCCGGGACCGCCGCAGGATGGCGTCCGTGCGGGCCAGCCAGCTGTTGGCCTCCTGAACGGCGGTGGCCGGGCTGGCATTGGGACGTCGCAGATCGTCTCCTGCCACCCATAGGTCGATGTCGAAATCGGCATGGCGGGGGTCATCGAAGATCATACGCAGGGTGACCCGGCTTGCCTGGGCACTGACCCGGTCGAGGGGGCGGCGGACCTCGTCGCGATAGGCCCGCGCCATGACCTGACCGTCGATGATCAGTTCTGCCCCCACCAGTTCCTCAAGCCGGTAGACCAGGCACCACGACCCGCCATCCCAGGCGACGGCCGCCAGGCCAGTGGCAAAGCTGAACCCGGCCCCCCGCCCACGTCCCGGAGCGGTGACCGAAGCCTCCGGCGGACCTTTCAGCACCTTATGCAGGGCACGGCGGATGCGGCGATCCTCATCGGCAAACATCACCGCAAAGGATCCGAGAATGGCCAGGGCGGCCCCGGCCAGCAGGATCATCAGCAGGAGGGGGCCGAGGTCTTTCACAGATCGAGCTCGATGATCAGGGGTACGTGGTCAGAGGGCTTGTCCCAGCCGCGGACATGGCGATCGATGACACAGCCCTTCAGCCGGTCGGCGGCCTGGGGCGAGAGCAGGGCGTGGTCGATGCGGATGCCGTTGTTTCTTTGCCAGGCCCCGGCCTGATAATCCCAGAAGGTATAGGCTTCCGGTGCGCCATCCACGGCCATATAGGCCTCGGTGAGACCGAGCCATTTCAGAGCCCGGAAGGCTTCGCGGCTAGCGGGCTGGAAGAGGGCATCGGAGGTCCAGGCCTGTGGATTGGCCGCATCCCTCGGTTCCGGGATGACATTGTAGTCCCCCACCAGGGCGAGGGGCTCCTCATAGGCCAGAAGCTCAATGGCCCGGGCCTTGAGACGCTCCATCCAGGCCAGCTTGTAGGTGAACTTCTCGGTGCTCACCGGATTTCCATTAGGCAGATAGATGGAAGCGACCCGCACCGGCACCGGGCCAGAGACGACGGCCTCAAGATAGCGGGCCTGTTCGTCGCTCTCATCCCCCGGCAGGCCGCGCATCACGTCCTCGAGGGGGGATTTGGAAAGGATCGCCACCCCATTATAGGTTTTCTGGCCATGGACGGCGACATTGTAGCCAAGGCGTTCAAAGGCCTCCGCCGGGAACTTTTCGTCGATGCACTTGATCTCCTGCAGGCAGACGACGTCAGGGGCGGCTTCCTCGAACCAGCGCAGGGCCGTTTCCAGTCGCGCATTGATTGAATTGATGTTCCAGGTGGCGATTCGCATTGACGGTTCCCTGCAGGTCCGGGAACGCTAGAGGCGATGTCAGCTATGCTCAAGACAAGCCCGGAACTGATGCGCAGATTGCGGTTGGCCGGGATGGTGGTCTGCACGGTTGCCTGCGCCGCCCTGCTTCCCCTCGGAGCGGTCGGGGCCATGTTCTCGCCCTTGGTCTTTGATCAGGGGGCTAATCTTTTCAATCCTTTGGCCTGGCTGGGCTTTCTGCTGATGATCGGCTTCTGGATCGTCTGCATTCTCGGCCCGTTCGTGGCCTGGGTCTTCTGGACCCGCAATCGCCACGACATGGCCTGGGCGGCCCTGTCTGTGCCCTTTGTCTGGGCCTTCCTGCTGGCCGGGGTCCTGCAGTTTATCCCTGCCTGAGCCTCAATAGGTCAGGTGTGGCCGGATCCAGTCGGTGATGGTCTTCAGAGCCGCAGGCGAGATCCCTTCCTTCAGGGTCTCGTACTCCTTCGGCGAGCCGGTCACGGCGGTCTGGAACAGGTGGTTCAGACCAGGCAGTTCCACGATCGTGGCCTGGGGATTGGCCCCCAGGGCCCGGCGCATCGCCGGCAGGTTCTGATCGGCCGGGACCTGCAGGTCCTTGGAGCCGTTCATCGCCAGGACGGGGCCCCTGAGCCGGGTCAGGGTCTGGGTCGGGTCATAGGCCAGCATGTATCTCAGCCAGGGGGAGCTCAAGGCCTTGGACTGGCTGTCCGCGACGGCAGGAGAAGCCGCCGGGGCTGTGGCCAGAAAGATGGCATGAGCCTTGGCATAGGCATCGTCGCCGCTGGTGGCGGCTGTGACTGCACCATAGAGGGCACGGTTGAGTCGGGCCCCGCCTTCCACCTGATCCTCGCTGGCACCATTGGCCAGGGCGAGGCGGCGGTTCTGGAGTTCCAGAACCTCTGCTCCCGGGACGGCGGTCCCGGCCATGAGCACAACAAAGGCGAGCCCCTGATCCTTCACCGCCACCATGGGCGCGATCATCCCGCCTTCGGAATGGCCGATCAGGCCGACCCGGGTGACATCGGTCTCCGGCCGGTTGCGCAGCCAGTGCAGGGCAGCATGGACGTCGGAGGCGAAGTCCAGACTGGTGGCGCTGCCATAGTCGCCGGTGGACTTGCCGACCCCGCGCTTGTCAAAGCGCAAGACAGCAAGACCATTCTGATTCAGGTGATCGGCAAGGCCCTTGAACAGGGCGTGCCCGGCGACGTCCTCGTTGCGGGTCATGGGCCCAGAGCCCGCAATCAGGATCACCGCAGGGAAGGGGCCCCGGCCCTTGGGCAGGGAAAGGGTTCCTGCCAGCTCCACCCCGCTTGCGGCGGGATTGGCGAACCTCGCCTCGACCTCAGCAAAGCTTCCAGGCTTAGCCGCAGGGACCTCGGCGACCTCTGCCGGTGGGGGTTGGGGTGTGGCACTGACGCGTTTGATGACGGCGGGGGTCACGGCGGGTGCATTGACGGGGATGGGGCCCATACCCCTGCGAACGAAACTCAAGGGAATGGCGGCACCGTTCTGGGTCCACCGGCCGGTCAGCAGGCGACCATCTGCCGATGCGCTGGCGGCAAAGGCTCCGAAGAACCAGTCAGCATAGAGCTCCGAGCCCGAAACCACAGCGGCACGAGAGGGCACGGCCAGGGTGGCCTGATCAGGACTGTCCAGCATGACCCGGGTCACCCCGTTATCCTGGATGACGTGCAGGGCGAGGGTCAGACGGCTGGAGCCCACTTCCAGGGCCCCGTCCCAGTGGCCGGTGACCTCGGAAGCCTGGGCAAGGCTGGCCATGGCCGCCGGGAGGGCAGCCAGGACCGCACGACGAATCCAAAGTGCCTGGACTGAAGAGAGCTTAGCCATCAGGACATCCCACAGGGTTCCTGTCGCTCAGGATAGTGGCTGCAACCCTCAGGAGTCTCGCAGTCCTTGAGGACTAGCGGGAAACTCCGGTGATTTCCTTGATCATGGCCTGGACAGGGGCCTTGCCCCCGAGGCTCCAGACCAGCTTGAGCTGGCCCAGGGTGCGGGCGGCGGCATCATCGAACTTCCACTCGCAATCCACGAAGCTGCAGGCCTCGAAGACCGGCAGCTCGCCGCCGCTGAAGACCAGACGGCAGTCGCGGAATTCGCAGTCGGAAAAGGTTTCGCCGTCCAGGGCGACCGTTTCGAGGCTGAAGTTGGTCGCTGAGGGCATGGTTTAGGCTTTCAGGTGTCGTCTTCGTCCGGTTCGGCGGGATCGCCGGCCGGAGCATTGAGCGCACGGTCGCGCTCACGCTGTTCGCGCTTGGCATTGGCCTTTTCAGCCGTCTTGATGGCCTTCAGGCGTTCACGTTCCATGCGTTCGAACGGATAGTTGGGCTTGCGCGCCATGTCTGGACCCTCCCGGGGTCGGGTCTATTGGCGGGCCTTGCGGGCGGCATAGCGCGCGTCGCGCTTCGCCTGGGCTTCCGCCTTGGTGAGGGCCTTGCGTTCCTTGCGCTCGCCGCGCTTGGCGTCGAGGGCAGCTTCGGCAAGGGCAGCGTCGGTCTGGCGTGCAGCTTCCTCGGCATCCAGGGCGGCCTGGCGGGCAGCAGCCTTGGCTGCGGCGCGCTCGGCACGGACCCGGAGAAGTTCTTCCGCCTTGGCGGCCGCACGGTCCAGGGGCTGGGCCGCGGTAACCGTCGGCTTGGGCTGGAACTTTGCCAGCAGGGCCTTCTTGGCCTCGGCAGAGGCCTTTTGCCGGTCTGCGAAACCGGTGTTCAGAATGTCGTTCATGGTGCTTTCGAGAACGCAGCGGCCGTGGGGCTACTGGTCGGGCTGCGTAGGTTTGAAGGTAGCGACGCAGATGGCTTCAAGGTGTCCGCGAATGGATCGGGCGGCCAGCAGCGCATCCACGGCGCGGCAGCCCTCAGCCTTCAGGCGTTCCTTGAGGGTATCGAGATCGCTGTATTGGCCCGATCGGGCCAGGGCGTAAGCGCGTTCAACAGTGGGCATCGTAAATTGCCGGCCGGGCAAGCCCGGCCGGCCCTAACTCACGCAGCTTGCAGCTGGCCGGCGGACATCTTGCCGCTGCGCTGATCGCGTTCCAGTTCGTAGGAGAGCTTCTGGCCCTCATGCAGCGAACCGAGACCCGAGCGCTCGACGGCGGAGATGTGCACGAAGACGTCAGCTCCACCGGCGTCCGGCTGGATGAAACCGAAGCCCTTGGTGGGGTTGAACCACTTCACGGTACCAATAGTCATGTCTGTCACCTTTCAGGTGCGAATGTTCACGCGGTCCCGGAAAGAGGGACGCGTGATCAAAATGTCGGAGAGGATCGTGGGAGACTCGGGAGCTCGATCCGAAGAACAAGCGTGGAGAGCAACCGAACCGCGGCGATATTCGATGAGGCCATTATCTTTGACATTTGCGAAGAATGCAAGCGAAAAATACATTAAATCAAAGATTTATTCGATCTCTCTCCAGGTGCCGGCCAATCGTCAATGAAATGAAGGGGCTAGGGAAGGGGGCAGATCAGATGGAAAAGCTTACGCCGCAGCCGCAGCTGGACTTGGCATTGGGATTTCGCACGCGAAACTCGGCACCGGCCAACTCATCTACATAGTCGATGACCGAGCCCTTCAGCATGATCAGGGACATGAGGTCGACCACCGCACTGGCCCCGTCCAGCTCGACCTTGAGATCGTCGTCGTTCACCGCATCCACCAGGTCGAACTGGTACTGGAAGCCCGAGCAGCCGCCGCCCTCGACAGCAACCCGCAGCATCAGTTCCCGGCCCTCGGCCTTGCCGATGTCGTGAATGCGCCTGGCGGCAGCGGGTGAAAGGGTGACGTCTGGTTTGGTCATACTGTGGAAAACTCTGGTTCAGACTATATGAGGATGTCACGCGCCCAATCCAAGGGGGCAATTCAGCAAGGCAGAACAGGCATGGCCCTGACGGCACCGATCCGAGCGCGCTTCGCCGAAGACCCGGCCCTGTCCCTTGGCCGCAAGGTCAGTGAACCCGAAAGCCTCAGCCGCACTCCCTTTGCCCGTGATCGCGATCGTATCATCCATTGTACGGCCTTCCGTCGCCTGAAGGAAAAGACCCAGGTCTTTGTGGCCCACGAGGGCGATCACTTCCGTACCCGCCTGACCCATTCCCTGGAAGTCGCCCAGGTGGCGCGCTCCCTCGCCTGGGCCATGGGGCTGGATGCCGATCTCGCCGAGACCATCGCCCTTGCCCACGACCTGGGTCATCCCCCCTTCGGTCATGCGGGCGAGGACGAACTTCAGATCCAGATGGAGCCCTTTGGCGGCTTCGACCACAACGTCCAGACCTTCCGGGTCGTGACCAAGCTGGAGCGGCGCTATCCTCGCTGGGACGGGCTGAACCTTACCTGGGAAACCCTCGAGGGGGTGATCAAGCATAATGGGCCGGTGACCGACAAACTGGCCAAGCCGTCCTGGAGTGCGATCTCCGAATTCGATGCCGAATACGACCTCGGTCTCAATAGCTGGGCATCTGCCGAGGCCCAGTGCGCCGCCCTTGCCGACGACATTGCCTATAACAACCATGATGTGGACGACGGGGTTCAGGCCGGGCTGTTCCATCTGAAGGAACTGCTGGATGTCCCTCTGATCGGACCGATCCTTCATGGGGTCTTCCAGGAGTTTCCGGATCTCGACCACGGGATTGTGCGCCTCGAGGCCGTGCGGCGGATGATTGGGGCCATGATCAATGATGTCATGGGCGAGACCCAGGCGCGGGTCTTGCGAACTGGGGTGTCGTCAGCTGATGACGTTCGCAATCTCGATCACGCTCTGGTGTCCTTCTCACGGGACATGGCGGAAGATCTGGCCCGGTTGCGGGAATTCCTGATGAGCCGCATGTACCGGCACTGGAAGGTCAACCGAACCCGCTCCCAGGCTCGCCGTATCCTGGCCGAGATGTTTCAGCTCTTCATGGCCGAACCGGATGTCCTTCCCACCGAGTGGTATGCCCGGGCCCAGAACCGGGACGAGGCCGGTCGTGCCCGTGTGGTGTGCGACTATATCGCCGGCATGACTGATCGTTTTGCGATCGAGGAGCACCGGCGACTTTTCCACCTCGATGTCTGGAACTGATCGGTTCCAAGGTTCGGAAGGTCTTCGCTCTTCGCTACACTGAGAAACTTCATTCCGGCGCGGTGATTCGCGACGGATGAAACCAGTGGAGCTTCCGATGTCCAATCCCGACCGCGGTGCCTATACCCCGCCCACCGACGCGCCCCTGTCCTTTGATGCGCGACAGCCGGTCCGCGGCACCCGCCCCATGCCAACGGCCCTGATCATCAGTGCCGTCGTTCTGATCGTCCTCATTGCCGCCATTGTCGTGGTCTATCGATCCGGCGTCCGCCAGTCGGGCCAGGCCCCGCAGGCTGTGGGTGAACCGGTAGGCGAGATGAAGGCCCCGGCTCCGGCGGCTGAACAGCCCAGGGATCCCGCGGCGGGTCTGGTCATTTATCAGTCCGAGGCCGGTGATCCACCGCCGGCCAGCCCCAACTTCGTGCCGGCCCCTGAAACGCCGCAACCGCGAAATGTGCCGGTGGTGACCCAGGCCCCTCCGTCCGCGCCAGTTGCGGCCCTGCCTGCAGCCCCTGTGGTCGCTGAGCCGGTGCTCAAGCCCACCGTCGTGGTGCCCAAGCCCAAGCCGGTGACTCCTGTCGCCCCGGTCGTTGCCAAGACCCCGGCTGCGACGCCTGCGCCCGCCGCGGCCGGTGGTGCGGCTGTGGTCCAGATCGGGGCCTTTTCCTCCAATGCCCTGGCCGACAAGGGCTGGAACGACGCGGTGGCCATCGCGCCGGGGGCCGCGGCCGGCAAGGGCAAGAAGGTCGAGGCCGTCCAGGTAGGTGGCTCGACCCTCTATCGCACCCAGGTCACCGGCTTTGCGTCCAAGGCCCTGGCCAGTCAGTTCTGCGACAAGCTGAAGGCCGCCGGAAAGCAGTGCTTCGTTAAGTGAGCAGCCGAGCCTGTATTCTGGGCTGTGCAGGCCTCGCCCTGACCAGTGAGGAACGGGTGTTCTTCAGGGACGCCCGCCCGTGGGGCTTCATCCTGTTCGGCCGCAATATCGAAACCCCCGATCAGGTCACCCGGCTGGTTGAGGATCTCAGGGCCTGTGTGGACCGACCCCATGCCCCGGTCCTGATCGACCAGGAGGGTGGCCGGGTTCAGCGTCTGCGACCGCCCCACTGGCCCAAATACCCTCCGGCCCGGGTCTATGGCACCCTCGGCCCCCACAGGGCCCGCGAGATTACTCGTCTGGGGGCACGCCTGATGGCCCACGACCTCAGAAGTCTCGGAATCAATGTCGACTGCGTCCCGGTCCTGGATGTCCCGGCACCGGGCAGCCACGAGGTTATTGGTGACCGGGCCTATGGCGAAACGCCTGATCAGGTCGCGATCCTCGGGCGGGCGGCCTGCGAGGGTCTGATCGCCGGGGGCGTCCTGCCGGTGATCAAACATATCCCCGGCCATGGTCGGGGTCTCAGCGACAGCCATCATGATCTGCCGGTGGTAGAGGCCACGATCGAGGATCTCGAGGCCCGGGACTTCGAGCCCTTCCGGATCTTGTCGGACATGCCCATGGCTATGAGTGCCCATGTCCTCTATCCGGCCATCGATCCTGACTATCCGGCCACAACCTCACGCGCCGTGATCGAGACCATCGTGCGGGATCGCATTGGCTTTGACGGCCTGTTGATGAGCGATGATCTGTCCATGAAAGCCCTGGGCGGCAGTTTCGCGGATCGGACCCGGGCCAGCCTTGAGGCGGGATGCGATCTGGTCCTGCACTGCAGTGGTGAAATGGCGGAGATGGTGGGCGTGGTCTCCGCCGCTGGCGATCTCGACGGGATCTCCGCCCGCCGGGCCAAAGCTGCCCTCGCGCGCTTGCCTCGCCAGGTAGAGCCCCTTGATATCGCTGCCGGCCAAGCCCGGTTTGACGAGGCCCTGTCGGGCGTGTGGGCATCATGAGCCAGACCTTCCAGCCCAATCTCGATTTCGACGCCGCCAATTCGGCGGCCGAGGATGGCGAGGCCCTGATCATCGATCTGGATGGATATGAGGGCCCTCTCCACGTCCTGCTGGCCCTGGCCCGGACCCAGAAGGTCGACCTTCTGAAACTGTCGGTGACCCGGTTGGCGGAGCAGTATCTGGCTTTTGTCCAGCAGGCCCGGCGGGTGCGCTTCTCCCTGGCGGCCGACTATCTGGTGATGGCCGCCTGGCTGGCCTATCTGAAATCCCGGCTCCTGCTGCCCAAGCCTGAACGCCCCAAGGCCGAGGAGCCACCGGCCGAGGAAATGGCGGCCCAGCTTGCCTTCCGACTGGCCAAGCTGGATGCCATGCGCCAAGCCTCAGAGACCTTGCGGGACGGTGCTCAGTTGAGCCGCGACGTCTTCACCCGGGGTGATCCCCAGGCGATCAGGATCATTCCCTCCACCCGCCTGGAGGGTGACCTCTATGGTCTGATGAGCGCCTACATCGCCCAGCGCCGCAAGGAAGAGAGCCGACACTACACGCCGCGGCCGCCCCAGGCCTATCCGCTGGAGGAGGCCCGCGACCGGCTTCGCGGCCTGTTGCCCGACCTGGACCGCTGGACGGCCTTGACCGGGATCGCCCCCCTGCCAGGCAGTTTGGGTCGGGTTGAAGGGCAGGGGCCTTCCCGGGCGTCCTATGTCGCATCGACCCTTTCGGCCAGCCTCGAACTGGTCAAGGAAGGCAGTCTTGAGGCCCGCCAGCTCGAAGCCTTCTCAGACCTCTATCTGCGTGCCCGCCTTAAGGTTCTGTCATGATATCTGTCACCGAACGCCAGGTTGAAGCTCTGCTTTTTGCCGCAGCCGGGCCTCTCAGCCTGGATGATCTGGCCAAGCGTCTGCCCGAGGGCGCCAATGTCGAGGCCGCCATATCGACCCTGGTCACCGCCTATGCAGGGCGTGGTGTAGAACTGGTCTGTGTCGCAGACCGCTGGCGGTTTCAGACTGCGCTCGACCTGGCCGATCTGATGACAGAGGAACGGGAGGAGCCCCGCCGCCTGTCCAAGGCCGCCCAGGAAACCCTGGCCATCATTGCCTACCACCAGCCGGTCACCCGGGCCGAGATCGAGAGTGTCCGCGGGGTCCAGGCCTCAAAGGGGACCCTGGATGTCCTTCTGGAACTGGGCCTGGTCAGGATGCGTGGGCGCCGGCGCAGCCCCGGTCGTCCGGTGACCTACGGCACCACCGATGCCTTCCTGGAACATTATGGTCTGGCCAATCTGGCTGACCTGCCGGGCATGGCGGAAATGAAGGCGGCTGGTCTGCTCAGCCTGGACCTGCCTCCGGAATTCTCGATTCCGAACCCCACGGGGGATGTGGTTGACGAGGATCCGCTCGAAGACGGCATGCTTCCTGAGTTTCATGTCGACTTTTTGGGCGAAGACGAGCCGACAGGCTAAGCGGCCATTGGCCCGCACCCTGCAACCGACTATATAGCCTGAAAGCACAGGCGGACGCAGTGTCGACCGCCCCTTGAGGAGTTCTCACGCCATGGGCGCTATGAGTTGGGTTCACTGGGTCATCGTCCTGGGCGTTGCCGCCCTGATGTTTGGCGGCCGCGGCAAGCTGTCCTCCGTCATGGGTGACGCCGCCAAGGGGATCAGGGCCTTTCGCGATGGACTGAAAGGCGAGGACGAGGTCGCATCCGAGACCGTTTCCAAGCCCCTGCCCAAGGTCGAGGCGGAAAAGGAAGACGCCCGCGGCTGAGGCCCGGTCGTCTCTCGACCTTATTTAGGCCGGTCCGGACCGGCGGTCCTAAGCACGTCCAGGCCATCTCCCTATGCTTCCCGAAGTCGGCGCTCTCGAATATCTGGTGATCGCGGCTGTGGCCCTGATCGTGGTGGGTCCCAAGGACCTGCCGGGACTGTTGCGCAAACTTGGCCAGTTCGTCGCCAAGCTGCGCTCCATGGCCAATGAGTTCCGTGCCAGCTTTGATGAAATGGCCCGCCAGTCCGAGCTGGACGAGCTCCGCAAGGAGGTCGAGGCCATGCGCCGGGGTCAGCTGGTCGACCAGGCCTCGCTGAGCGCGTCCAATCACGAGGCCGACCAGGTGTTCCGCGAGATCGAGAGCGGTCTCCAGGGCGGGGATTTCCAGTTCCACCCGCCCATGAGTCATCAGTCTCAGACCCCGCCGGTGACGGTTGAGGCCATCGAGCCTCCCGCGCCAAAGGCCCCCCGCAAGCCCCGCAAGCCCAAGGTGGCGGTCGTGGCGGAAGCCGATGTCCCGGCGAAGCCGGTCCGCAAACGCAAGGTTGCCACCAGCGGAGACGCCGCGTGAGCCTTGATCAGGACGAGGCTGATATCGAGGCCTCCCGCGCACCCCTTCTCGAACATCTGGTGGAGCTTAGGTCTCGCCTGATCATCTGTGTCGGGGCGCTGGCGATAGGCTTTGCCATCTGTTTTGCCTTTGCCACCCAGATCTATGAGATCCTGCTGCACCCCTACCAGGTCGCCGCCGAGATCATGGCGGCCCAGAAAATCAGCGGGGGTCACGGCAATCCCTTTGACCT
>CAIYZB010000093.1 GCA_903930545.1 uncultured Alphaproteobacteria bacterium | reverse complement strand
CGGGACAGCTCCACCAGACCCAGGGGGCGCATCAGGTCCACAAACTTGTCGATCTTGGACGAGGCACCGGTCAGCTCGAAAATGAAACTCTCGATGGTGGTATCCAGGACCTTGGCGCGGAAGATGTCGGCAATGCGCAGGGCCTCGACCCGTTCGGCCCCTGTGGAACGCACCTTGACCAGGGCCAGTTCGCGCTCGAGGCCATTGGGATCGCGCGAGACGTCCTGGACGTCGCGGGTAGCCACCATCTTGTGAAGCTGGGCTTCGATCTGCTCAAGCACATGGGGGGCACCACGGGTCACGATGGTCACGCGGCTGGTATGGGCCCGTCGGTCGGTCTCGGCGACGGTGAGGCTTTCGATATTGTATCCGCGGGCGGCAAACAGCCCGACCAGGCGGTGCAGGACCCCCGGTTCATTGTCCACCAGGATGGCAAAGGTGGCGAGGTTCTCGACCTCTTCCTTGTGCGCGAGGTCGTAGACAGAAGCGTGAGGGGCGTTGGCCATGGCGATACCTGGATCTCGTTTGTCGCTGACGTGTCACAAGCCGGCGGGGGTAGCAAGAAATTCACTGGCACAGGCCATGCCGAACAGCGGAAACTGCAGGTCATTTCCACTCAGCGAGTCTCGCCATGTCCATTTCTCTTTTCGATGTCAGTGTCCGGTCCTTCATTCAGACCCTTGGGGGCGTGTCGAACTTCCTCGATCGCGGCCTGTCCCATTTTCAGGACAATAATGTGGACCCCAATGCCGTCGTCGAGGCGCGTCTGTTCGACGACATGCTGCCCTTTGCCTTCCAGATCCACTCTGTGCTGCACCACTCCATCGGTGCCATCGAGGCGGTGAAGAAGGGGGAATCGGGTGTTCCCTCTCCCATGCCGGCTCGCACCTATGCCGACATGCAGGCCGCGATTGCCGAGGCCAAGGCGGCCCTGGAAAAGTTCGACCCGGCCGAGATCAATGCCCTTGAGGGCTCAGACATGTTCTTCCAGATCGGGACGAACCGTCTGCCCTTTACGGCCGAAGGCTATCTGATGAGCTTTGCCCTGCCCAACCTGCATTTCCACGCAACGACCGCCTATGACATCCTGCGCACCAAGGGTGTTCCCCTCGGCAAGCGCGACTATCTCGGCCCCATGCGGATGAAGGTCTAGACCAGCCGGCGGCCCGCATCGTCGATCACCGTGCCGAGGTCACGATTGTCCTCGGCCAGGATCATCTCGTTGTGGGCCTTGCCGGAGGGGATCATGGGGAAGCAGTTCTCTTCCTTGGTCACCCGGCAGTCGAAGATCACCGGACGGTTGACCGAGATCATTTCCAGGATCTTGTCGTCCAGCTCGTCCGGTGTATCGGCTCTCAGGCCGACACAGCCAAAGGCGTCTGCCATCTTCACGAAGTCAGGCAGGCTGGCGGAATATGAGTGGCTGTAGCGCTCCCCGTGCAGCAGCTGCTGCCACTGGCGCACCATACCCATCCACTCATTGTTCAGGATGAAGATCTTGATCGGCAGGTCATGCTGAATGGCCGTCGACATTTCCTGCATGGTCATCTGGACGCTGGCATCGCCGGCAATGTCGATGACCAGGCTGTCCGGATGGGCGATCTGCACACCCAGGGCGGCCGGCAGGCCATAGCCCATGGTGCCGAGGCCCCCTGAGGTCATCCAGCGATTGGGTTCGTCGAAATGGAAGAACTGGGCGGCCCACATCTGGTGCTGGCCGACCTCGGTGGTCACATAGACGTCCTTGTCCCGGGTCAGGGCATAGAGGCGTTCGATGGCGTGCTGGGGCTTGATCAGCTTGGAGTCGGGGGAATAGCGGAAGGACTGCCGCGCCCGCCAGATCTCGATCTGCTTCCACCAGTCGCCGATGGCCGCCTTGTCATTGGACAGGCCAAGGGCCTTCCAGGCGGCGATCAGGTCGTTCATCACCGAGCCGGCGTCCCCGACGATGCCGATATCGGCCCGGACATTCTTGGAGATGGATGAGGCATCGATATCGATGTGGATCTTCTTGGACCCGGGGGAGAAGGCGTCCAGACGCCCGGTCACCCGATCATCAAAGCGCGAGCCGATGGCCACCATGACGTCGCAGTCATGCATGGCATTATTGGCCTCGAAGGACCCGTGCATGCCCAGCATCCCCAGCCAGGCGGGATCCGAGGCAGGGAAGGCCCCCAGACCCATCAGGGTCGAGGTGACCGGGGCTCCGGTCAGGCGGGCCAGTTCACGCAGGGATTCGGCGGCCTTGGGCCCGGCATTGATGACCCCGCCCCCGGTATAGAGGATCGGCTTGCGGGCACTGGCCAGCAGGGCCACCGCCTCGGCGATGCGTCCGGCATCTCCCTTGGTGCGGGGGTGATAGTTGTGGGCATGCTTGACCTGGGTCGGACCCTGATAGGGACCGGAGGAGAACTGCACGTCCTTCGGAATATCGATCACCACCGGGCCCGGACGTCCGGAGGTGGCGATGTGGAAGGCCTCGTGCATGATCCGCGGCAGATCGGCCACGTCCTTGACCAGGTAGTTGTGCTTGGTGATCGAGCGGGTGATGCCGATGGTGTCGCATTCCTGGAAGGCATCGGTGCCGATCAGGTGGGTGGCGACTTGACCGGTGATCACGACCATCGGAATGGAGTCCATCAGGGCATCGACAATGCCGGTGATGGCATTGGTCGCCCCGGGACCTGAGGTCACCAGGACAACGCCGGGCTTGCCGGTGGAGCGGGCATAGCCCTCGGCGGCGTGGGTCGCCCCCTGTTCATGGCGCACCAGGACGTGGCGCAGGCGCGGCTCGCTGAACAGGGCGTCATAGATGGGCAGGACCGCGCCGCCCGGATAACCGAACAGCACCTCGACCCCCTGATCGATCAGGGAGCGGACCACGATCTCGGCCCCGGTCAGGGTCTCGGTGGCGGCATCGGCTTCAAGGGTCTGGTGGACGGTCATCGGATTGGCCTTGGTTTGGGCAATAAAAAAGGCCCTCGAGGGGGCCTGGGCAAGCGACCTTCTGAGGGCTGACCGAATGTCAGACCCCGACAGGTCGCCTTACGAGTACAAGCGTTGCGCGCACGAGAGCGGCTCCCAAAAGTAACTGACGCGTGATGACATGCCCCCGTCAGGCCGTCAAGGCGGGGTTTAAGGCAATAAACTGCCCCCACTGCTCCTGGGTGCTGATCCCGGACAGTCGGGGCCAGTCTGCCATCTGGCCCCGGGCCCAGGTCGTCTGACGCTTGGCATAGCGTCTTGTTTCCTGACGGGCGGCCTCAAGAGCCTCTTCCCGGGTCAGGGCCCCCGCCAGATGGGCGGCGAATTCGCGATAGCCCACAGCCTTCATGATGGGCAGGCTGGGGTCCAGGTTCCGGGCGGTGAGGGCCGCAACCTCCTGAAGCACCCCATCCTCCAGCATGGTCTCCAGCCTGGCGTCGCAGCGGCCATAGAGGCTGTGGCGGGGAGGTTCCAGCAGGACAGCCTGCCAGCTGCCTTCGTCCAGACTGGAATCGGTCCGTGCCTGCCAGACCGTCAGGGAAACCCCGGTCGCCGAATACACCTCCCAGGCCCGGCACAGGCGCTGGCGGTCTCCGGGACCGATGCGTCCGGCGGCAGCGACATCGACGGCCGCCAGGCCCTCTCGAAAGGCTTGCTCGCCCAGCTGGTCATAGAGCCGGTGCGAGGCCTCACGGACCTCCGGAGAAATGGGAGGAATCTCGGCCAGGCCCTCGGTCAGGGCCTTGAAATAGAGCCCGGTGCCGCCGACCACGATCATGGGGCTGCTTGCCCCATTCAGGCGGGAGGTGGCCTCGCGCAGCCAGTGGCCAACGGACCATCCGTCTGCGCCGTCAACCTTGCCGAACAGATGGTGCGGAACCAGGGCTTCTTCGGAAGGTGAGGGCCGGGCGGTCAGCAGGGGCAGGTCGGTATAGAGCTGCAGGGCATCGGCATTGAGGATCTCGCCCCCCACATGCTGGGCAAGCTTCAGGGCCAAGGCCGACTTGCCGCTTGCCGTCGGGCCTGCGATCAGCCAGATGCGGGGTTCCGAACCGGATACCGGCATGCAGCTCGCCCTTACCCTCGTCAGTCCCGATCCCGTCGCGGCCGAGTCCGCCATCGATCCTGTGGTGCAAGCGCTCGCAGGCCTGAAGGCCCGCGTCAAGGAGCCCCGGCCCCTTGGCCAAGGTGCCATCGACCTTCTGGTCGAGGCGTCTGATCCCG
Source organism: uncultured Alphaproteobacteria bacterium (assembly GCA_903930545.1). GTDB lineage: Bacteria > Pseudomonadota > Alphaproteobacteria > Caulobacterales > Caulobacteraceae > Phenylobacterium. The sequence goes on along the minus strand of CAIYZB010000093.1, from coordinate 2,939 downwards.
CAGGCCTGAAGGCGGCCGTGGATCAGGTCCTGTCGGGCCGACCCGTCGACTTCTGCCTCCAGCCCTGGGACGGGCGGGAAAAGGGCCTGATGATCGCCGACATGGACTCCACCATCATTGGCTGTGAGTGCATTGACGAGCTGGCTGACTTTGCCGGGGTCAAGGATCAGGTCTCGATCATCACCGAACGCTCCATGCGTGGCGAACTGGACTTCGAGGCCGCCCTGCGCGAGCGGGTCGCCATGCTGAAGGGCCTGCCCCTTGGCGTCCTGCAACAGGCCTATGACGAGCGGGTCCGGCTCAATGCAGGGGCCCGGACCCTGGTGCGGACCATGAGGGCCAATGGGGCAAAGGCCTTCCTGGTCTCCGGCGGCTTCAGCTTTTTCACTTCCCGGGTCGCCGAGGCGGCGGGTTTCAATGCCAATCGTGCCAACTATCTGGACGAAGCCGACGGGCATCTGGCCGGGACCGTGCGCCATCCCATCCTCGGCCGTGAGGCCAAGCTCCAGGCCCTGAAGGAAGAAGCCGCCCTGGCCGGTCTCGACCTGTCGGCTACCCTGGCCGTAGGCGATGGCGCCAATGACCTGGCCATGATCGGGGCGGCCGGGCTCGGTGTCGCCTATCGCGCCAAGCCCGTGGTGGCTGCCCAGGCGGCCGCCAGGGTGGATTTTGCTGACCTCACGGCCCTGCTCTATTTCCAGGGCTATAGCCAATCCGACTTCGTGATCGACTGAGATGGCCCTGCCCAGACGGCCTCTTGCCCTGGTCTTCGACATGGATGGCCTGCTCTGTGACACTGAGGTGGTCTATCGTGACGTGATGGCCGAGGTCATCACCCAGATGGGGCTGACCTTTTCCGTCAGCCTGTTCCGTTCGATGATCGGCTTGCCGGGCCCCATGGGCGATCGCCAGGTCCTCAATCACTACGGCCCCGACTTCCCGATCGAGACCTTTAACGACGCTGTTCGAGACCGGGTGGATGCAGTCTGTCTGGCGGGGATTGCGCTGAAGCCCGGGGTTCACGAGATCCTCGATCACCTCGATGCCCACTCGGTACCTCGCGCCATCGCGACCTCCTCATCCCCCCGGGCAGTGGAGGCCCATCTCGGCCATTCCGGCATTCTGCCCCGTTTCCACACGGTGGTCGCCCGCGGCGACTATGAGCGAGGCAAGCCCAGTCCCGACCCCTTCCTTGTTGCTGCGGCCAGGCTTGGGGTTGCGCCGGAACACTGTCTGGCCCTGGAAGACAGCCACAATGGGGTGAGGTCCGCCTCGGCGGCGGGTATGATGACCGTGATGGTGCCTGACCTGCTGGATCCGACCGAAGAGATGCGCCGACTCTGCACCTTCATCGCCTCGGACCTGCATGAAGTCCGCAGCCTTCTGGTTCAGGCCGGGATGTCGATCCAGTAGTGCAGGGCGGTTTCGCCGGGATGCCACAGATGGGGCACGCTGTCGGTATGAACCCCGCCATTCTTCTCGATCACCCGGATCGAAGCCGGGTTCAGGACATTGACGGTCAGCAGCACCCTCTTAAGGGGCAGGTTGTGGCGGATGTGGTCGAGGCCAGCTGCCAGCAGGGCCGTGGCATGGCCCTTTTCACGCTCTGAGGGCCTTACGGCATAGCCCACATGGCCACCGACCACGGCCAGGGTCTCGTTGAGGCTGTGACGGATCCCCAGGGACCCCAGAAACCGGTCGCCCTCCACCCACCATAGCAGGGTCTGGGGCACGGCCTTTCCCTGGGAACCATCCGGCAGGGTGATGCTGTCGGGGGTGACAAACAGGCTTGCGATGAAGCCAGCGTGGTCGGTGTCCACCGCGGCGATAGACTCGGGGGTCTCTGGCCGCAGGGTGTCGCGGTTGTGCCCCTCCTTCAGGGCCTCCACGAAGGAGGCCATGAAGCGAAGGTCAGGTCTGACCAGCTCAGGCATGTCTAGCGGGCGTTCGGACCGCGATCGAAATACTTGAAGAAGGCGCTGTCGGGGGACAGGACCATGGTGGTGTCGCCCTGGCCCAGGGAGGCCTCATAGGCCGACATGGAGCGATAGAAGGCCGCGAAACTCGGGTCCTTGCCAAAGGCCTGGGCAAAGATACGGGTCCGCTGGGCGTCGCCCTGACCGCGGGTGGTCTCGGCTTCCTCACGAGCGGTGGCCAGGGTGATGGCCACTTCCTTGTCGGCACCGGCAATGATCTCGCGCTTCTGCTGTTCGCCCACGGCCCGGATCTGGGCGGCTTCCTGCTGGCGGGAGGTCTGCATGCGGCGATAGACAGCCGCCTGGTTGGCACCCGGCAGGTCGGCACGCTTGATCCGCACATCGATGATCTCGATCCCCAGGCGCGAGGACTTGGCGCGATTGGCGACGTCGGCCTTGGTGGCAGCCATCAGGGCTCCACGCTTGCCGGAGATGATCTCGTTGGAGGTGGCCGAGCCGAGGATCTGGCGCAGGGAGGAATTGACCAGACGCTCGATCCGGTCAGAGGCCGTGCGCTCGTCCCTCAGGGTCCTGTAGTACTGGAGGGGATTGGAAATGCGGTAGCGGACGAAGGCATCCACGACCAGGCGCTCCTGATCGGCGGCAATGACTTCTTCCTTCTCGGCTTCCAGGGACAGGTTCCGGCGATCCAGCTTGATCACGTTTTCGAGGAAGGGGACCTTCATCTTCAGGCCGGGGTCCTCGTCGCCGGGGGCGTTGATGACCCGCACGGGGTTACCCAGGTTGACGATCAGGGCCTGCTCACGCTGCTCCACAATGAAGAAGGTGTTGAGCAGGGTCACGACGACCCCGACCCCGATGAGGCCGAGAATGGTGTTGGACTGCTGGCTCATTGCGGCGCCCCCGCGGTGGCGGTTTGCGGAACGATCTCGACGGCTGGCCGCGCCTGGGATCTGGGTCTGAAGACGTCAGGGGGCAGGATGATCGGGGCCGAGGCTCCCT
>CAIYZB010000092.1 GCA_903930545.1 uncultured Alphaproteobacteria bacterium | reverse complement strand
TTCCCCCGTGGGGGAGGTGGCACGCAAAGCGTGACGGAGGGGGCCCATGCTCTGGATCTTGCTGACCGCCATGGCCGCGCCCCTGCAGGTGGCGCGCAATGCCCTGCAACGGGGCCTGGTGGGAGACGCCGGGCCCTGGGGGGAGACCCTGGTGCGGTTTCTGTTCGGCCTGCCTTTTTCGCTGATGATCCTGGGGGTGGTCAGCCTGCTGACCCCGGGGGCCCAGCCCCATCTGTCGGTGACCTATGGGGTGGCGGTGGTGGCCGGGGCCGTGGCCCAGGTGGCGGCGACGGGGTGTCTCTTGCTGGCCATGCGCCAGTCAGGCTTTGCCGTAGCGACCTTCATGCAGCAGGCCTCCCTGCCGCTCAGTGCCTTGCTGGGCCTGGTCTGGCCGGGGGATCATCTGGCGACCATCCAGTGGATCGGGATTGCCGGGACCACGGTGGGGCTTGGCGTTCTGTCCTGGCCCCGGGTGGGGGATGGCAAGGCCGCCCTGACCGGGGCCCTGTTCGGCCTCGCCTCAGGGGCAGCCTTTGCGGTCTCTCTCAATGGCTATCGACAGGCGGGTCTGGCGCTTGAGCCCGATCATCCGATCTTTGCGGGTGTGGCTTCTGTCTGTGTCGCCCAGGCCCTTCAGGCAGCGGGACTGGGCACCATCCTGGCCCTGACCCAGCCCCAGGCCTTGAGGGCTGTGGCGACCTCCTGGCGTCAGTCTCTGGGGGCGGGCTTGTGTGGGTCGGCCGCCTCGGCCTGCTGGTTTGCCGCCCTGGCCCTGGCACCTGGAGGCATGGTGCGGGCGGTGGGGGTGATCGAGGCTCCCATTGCCGCAGCCGTGGGACGACGCCTGTTCAAGGAGCGGCTGAGCCTCAGACAGGCCCTGGGCGGCACCCTGACGGCTGGCGGAGTTGTGATGACGGCGCTGGGACAGTTGATCTAGGCTGACGCCCAGGGAGATCGTCATGGATGGATTTGATCTGGAGGCCCATGTCGGTCGCCTGACCGATCAGGGCTATACGATGATCGAGGACTTTGCCTCGGCCTCAGACCTCACCGAGATCCGGGCTTGCCTCGCGCCACATCAGGGTCGCCATCGGGGCCGCAATGACTTTGAAGGCCTTGATACGGAACGGGTCTATACCCTTGTGGCCCGGGGCGCGGTGTTTGAACGCCTGACCGCAGAGCCGCGGCTCATGGCCCTGCTGGGCCGGTTTCTGCAGCCCGGCTTTCTGCTGACCGCCAGCCAGTCCATCTGCATCCATCCCGGGGAAAGCCCCCAGCCGATCCATACGGATGACGGCTTCTATCGTATCCCGCGTCCGCGTCCGGCCATCAGCCTGTCCATGGTCTGTGCAGTGGACGACTTCACGGCGGAAAACGGCGGAACCGAAATCATCCCGGGCAGCCATCGGTGGGGCGATCCGGGTTCACCGGAGCGGCCGGAGGATCTGGAGGCTCACCTCCAGCCCATGGTGATGAAGGCGGGAACCTGCGTGGTCTTTCAGGGGACGTTGCTGCACAGGGGCGGGGCCAATCGCAGCAATGCGCCGCGCCTGGGTTTCACCAACCAGTATTGCGAGCCCTGGGCCCGAGCCCAGGAGAACTTCTTGCTCTCCATCCCGCCGGAACAGGTGAAGGCCATGAGCCCGGAACTGCAGTCCATGCTGGGCTATTCGATCTGGCCACCCTTCATGGGTCATGTCACAGCCGCCCACCCGCTCAAGACCCTGGAAACGGGCTGGGTGCGGCCGATCGAGCGGACGGACTAGGCGGCCAGATGGGCCGTCATGGCCCGGATTGTGACCTCGATCTCGGCCCAGCCGGCATCGGACTTCAGGTCTATGCCATTGAACCAGCGGATCTTCCTCTGCCTCAGGGCCAGATAGGTGACAGCGGCGCCGAGGATGGCTGTGATGGCATTCACCCTGTGGCCCGTGTTGTCCGCCAGATCGCCGAATAGCTCGCGGGCGATCCTCAGGCCGGTCTCCTCCCGCTCGGTCTCCATGATGGCTGTGAGCTGGTTTCGCTCCACCAGTTCCCAGACCATCAGTTCCAGGACGAGGGGGCGTTCCAGCAGGCAGTGGGCGAAGTTGACGGCAATGGCGGCCGCACGGTCCGGAACCGGCAGGGCGAGGATTGCGGCCACATCGCCGTCGCAGACATCCTCCATCGAAGGGAAGAAGTCCGGCCCCTTTGCCACGGCCCGGGTCAGGCCTTCCAGATCGCCGAAGTACCGGTAGATCAGCATCTTGTCGACGCCCGCCGCTGCCGCCACCCGGCTGGGGGTCAGGGCCCCGAAGCCTCCCTCGGCGAGAACCGATTTCAGGGCCGACTTCAGGCGGTCTTCGGTTTCAGACCGGTTTCGGCGGGGACGCTCGGACATGATTTGTCTCTGGACGGAGACAAAAGGAAATGCAAGTCTCCCGTAAGAGACTTCTGGGGGAACGTCGATGTCTGCTGCAAAATGGCTGAGAAGCCCGCTGGTTCTGATCGCGGTGACGGTCTGGATCGGCCTGAATCTGGCTGCGATCCAGCTGGCGGGGGGCTATCTGCCCTTTGACCGGCCCGCCATGGCCGCACAGCCCTTCGCCGCCCAGATGGCCCTGCCGACCCTGGGCCTGATCGAGATCTTCCTGCTCATGGCCGTGGTCTGGATCCTGACCCGCAAGCGCAAGCCGGTGGACATGGCGGCCCGGGCCCCCGACAGGGGCAGGGCAGGGCTGGAGACCCTGGCGGTCCTCGCCTATGCCGCGCTTGGTCAGGTCGGGGGCTGGGTGCTCGGTCCGGCCCTGGGCTATCGGCCCTTCAGCTTTCACCTGGCCGGCACGCTTGTCGGTTGTTCGGTTCCTGCCTCGCCGGGCGAACTGATGACCTGGATGACCTATAACTTCCTGGTCTTTGCGGTGGTGCCCTATCTGTGGTTCCGGCGGCGCTACTCCGCCGAGCAGCTGAACCTGACCTCGCAGAACCGCTGGGGCGATGTGCTGGTCATTCTGGTCGTGACCCTGATCGAGACTGCGGTAGAGCTGGGGGCCTTTCCGGGCATCCTAGAAATGACCCCGTCCCAGCTGGCGGTGGCAGCGCCCCTGGCCTTCGTGACCTTTTTCCTGGGGACGGTCCTGCCGACCATGGTCCTGATCTATGCCATCCTGATCCCGCGCTATCTGAAACTGACGGGTTCAGTGACGGGCACGGTGATCCTGGGAGGCCTGACCTATGCGGTCATGCATCTGGTGGAGGGCTGGAGCCTGTTTGGCAGCCCCAGAGACACCGCCCTGTCCCTGATCTTCGTCTTCCTGACCTATACGGGGCCAGGGATGTTCAAGACCTTTGTGACCCTGCGGACCGGCAATGCCTGGGTCCATGCCCTGGGCTATCACGCCATAGCGCCTCATGTGGTGGTGGATGCGCCGATGATCGCCAAGGTCTTCGGGATCCGCTGAGCCTACTGGGCCTCGAAAAAGGGTTCGGGGTCCTCGATCTCCACCAGCCTGTTTTTGCGGATCTCCACAAAGCGGGTGGCGGCAGTGCGGGTGAAATAACGGTCGTGGGAGACGAAGAGACAGGCGACATCTGCGGCCTCTAACTGGGCCTCGAGGTCTTCCTGGCCTTCGATGTCCAGATGGTTGGTGGGTTCGTCCAGCAGATAGAGGTTGGGCTTTGTCAGCTTCATCTGCAGGAAGCTGAGGCGGGCCCGCTCGCCATAGGACAGGTCGCCGATCGGACCCTTGATCCGCACATAGGGAAAGCCCGCCTGGGCCAGCAAGGCATTGGCCTCTCGGTTGGTGGCTCCCTCCGTGGCGATGAGATAGTCGAGCAGGGAGGTCTTCAAGGGCAGATTGGCCATGGCCTGATCGAAGAAGGCCAGCCGGATCTTGGGATTGAACCGGACCTGGGCCTGGCCGTCATAGTGTTCGGCCTCCGGATCCCAGGTCCGGGCTATGGCGTTGAGCAGCATGGACTTGCCGGTGCCATTGGTGCCGAGGATTGCGATCCGGTCGCCGGCGGCCACGGCCAGTCGTTCAATCTTGAACAGGTTTCGGGATCCGTCTGGCGTGGTGACGGTATAGTTCTCCAGCCTCAGGGCAATGCGGGCATCCAGCTCGCCGCTGTGCAGTTCGAGACGTCGTTCCCGGGCCTGCCAAGCTTCCGTGCGTTCAGCCTCGATGCGATCAATGCGACGTTCCGTTGCGTGCATCCGCTTGTGGAACTTGTCGTTCTTCACGCCCCAGACCTTGTAGCGGGCTGCCATCTTTTCCAGGCGCTCGATCTCCTTGCCCTCGACCTGCCGGCGGACGGCATCGGCAGCGTCCCGGTGCAGCAGGGCCTCCCGGGCCTGGGTGAAGGGAACCGCAAAGCTGTGGGCCCCGTCGGAGCGCAGGAAGATGGTGCGGGTGGTGTTGCGTTCGAGGAATTCCCGGTCGTGGCTGACGATGAGCATGGGCAGTTGACTGTTCTGAGACAGCCAGAGTTCCAGGCGATTGATGTTGGACAGGTCCAGGTGGTTGGTGGGCTCGTCCAGAATCAGCAGGTCCGGTTCGCCCAGGGCCGCTGCTGCGGCGATCAGCAGCAGGCGTTGCCAGCCCCCGCTGAGGGTGGAGAAGGCCTGGAGGCTGGTTTCGTAGCTGACCCCCATTTCGTCGAGCAGAACATCGACCCGCCAGGACTCAGAACCGTCCTGGGAGAGCAATGCGTTCTCCAGGACTTCGCGCAGGGGCAGGGGGCCGAATTCCGAAGGAACGTCCTGGGGCACGTAGCCGATCTTAAGGCTCCGGGAACGGATGATCTGGCCCTCGTCCAGATCCAGTTCCCCCATCAGGCATTTGAGAAGTGTGGACTTTCCGGCACCGTTCTCGCCAACCAGGGCCGTGCGGGTGCCGTCCAGCTGGAAACTGATCCCCGAAAAGACCGGGGCCGCCCCATAGTTGAAACGGGCATTTTCCACACCGAGAACCGCCTGACGGGACATGATCCGACCTCCAAACGGGCCCGATCCAGCCTGCCCAAGCTGCGGCTTCTAGGCTGGTTTGCGCCATTTTCCTGTCACCGGATTGAGACAGGCAGCCTCATTCACACCGGCACTTATCTCTCTCTGGTTGAAGGCTTTTTCAACGGAATCGTGTCGCGCGTCATTTGGCCTTGAATTCAACCCATTGGCAGGGCACACGGACCTGATGTCCAGCAGGCTGAGGTCGCGACGTGAACCGTTGCGGTCGGGCGCTTGGAGGGCACCCAAGATCACCGCTTTCCCCTTCAGGCCCCCCGCATGTTCTCGTCGCTGTTCGGCACCATTTCCAACGACATCGCCATCGATCTCGGCACGGCGAACACCCTGATCTACATGAAGGGCAAGGGCATCGTCCTGAACGAGCCCTCCGTTGTGGCCCTGCGCAATGTCGGCGGCCGCAAGGTGGTCCATGCGGTGGGTATCGAGGCCAAGCAGATGCTCGGCCGGACGCCGGGGCACATGGAAGCTATCCGCCCCATGCGTGACGGGGTCATCGCCGACTTCGAAGTCGCCGAGGAGATGATCAAGTATTTCATCCGCAAGGTTCACAACCGCAAAGGCTTCGTGAACCCCAAGGTGATCGTCTGCGTGCCGTCCGGTGCTACCGCTGTGGAACGCCGCGCCATCAATGACAGCTGCCTGAATGCCGGTGGCCGTCGCGTCGGTCTGATCGACGAACCCATGGCCGCTGCCATTGGCGCCGGCCTGCCCATTCATGAACCCACCGGCTCCATGGTGGTCGACATCGGTGGCGGGACCACCGAGGTCGCCGTCCTGTCCCTGTCCGGGATCGTCTATTCCCGCTCCGTCCGTGTGGGCGGTGACAAGATGGACGAGGCGATCATCAGCTATATGCGCCGTAACCATAACCTTCTGGTGGGCGAGACCACGGCCGAACGCATCAAGAAGGAGATCGGCACGGCCCGGGCTCCGGCCGATGGCGAGGGTCTGTCCATCGAGGTCAAGGGCCGCGACCTGATGCAGGGCGTGCCGCGGGAAGTCCGCATCAGCGAGAAGCAGGCCTCTGACAGCCTTGCCGAGCCTGTCGGCCAGATCGTCGAGGCGGTGAAGATGGCTCTGGAAGCCACGCCGCCGGAACTGGCCTCCGATATTGCCGACAAGGGCATCATGCTCACTGGCGGCGGTGCCCTGCTGCGGGGTCTGGATGCCGAGATCCGCGACCATACCGGCCTGCCGGTGACGGTGGCCGATGACCCGCTGTCCTGCGTCGCCCTGGGCTGCGGCAAGGTGCTCGAACATCCCAAGTGGATGAAGGGCGTGCTTGAGAACAATCTGGCTTAATTTTTGCAAACACCCCCCGGGCAAGTCGCACTTTCCCTGGAGACGGGCGCTAGGTGTCTTTTCGAGATAGTCCCTTTGGTGAGGTGAAGGTTCCGCTGGCCTGGATGGCCGCGGTGGCCGTCATTGTGGCCATTGTCGTGGCCATCGCCCTGCTGGTCTCCGACCGGCGCGAGACCTTCAAGACCGAGGCCTATGGCGTGACCCGTGAGGTCACCGACATGGTGGCCACACCAGTGTCCGGTGCCGTGGCTGCTCCCGGCCGCTGGTCCGGCCTGGCCATGGAAAACGTCCAGGCCTACTTCTTTGCGGTGTCGGAGAACCGGCGTCTGAAAAAGGAGCTGAAGGAAGCCCTTCAGTGGCGCGATGTTGCCATTGCATTGAAGGACACCAATCAGCGCTACGAGGCCCTGATGGGGCTGAAGACCGATCCCCCGATTGTCATGGTGGATGCCCGCAGCGTCACGGACTCCCGTGGCCCCTTTGCCAATACCCGTCTCGTCAATGCCGGCAAGGAACGGGGCGTGAAGCCGGGCAATCCGGTGATGAGCGAAAATGGTCTGGTGGGACGCATCATTGGCGTGACCACCAATGCCAGCCGGGTCCTGCTGCTGACCGATATTGCCTCGCGCACCCCGGTCATGATCGATCGCACCAATGCCCGGGCCGTTCTGACCGGAGACGGCGGGCCTAATCCCAAGCTTGAATATCTGCGGGGCCGCAATCCAGTGAAGTCCGGAGATCGGATCCTGACCTCCGGCGATGGCGGCGTCCTGCCCCGGGGACTTCCGGTCGGAACGGCGGTCAAGGGCCTGGACGGGCGCTGGCGTGTCATACTGGCGTCTGACACGGCCCCGATCGATTTTGTCCGGATCCTTCTGTTCGAGGACTTCTCCCAGCTCGCCGCCGAGCAGCAGAAGGAGCTGGACGCCATGGAGGTTCCCGCCCCGTCAGAGGCAACGGCCCAACAGCTCCAGGCCGTGCTGAAGGCCCGTGCCGCCATTCCGGGGGCTGCTGTCCCTGTGGCCGCCCCGCCCAGCTCTGTGACTGCGCCACGGACGATCACCACCACCTCTGCCGCCCCGGCCATGCGAGCCTCGCCGCCACGCAGGCCTGCGGCCCGCAAGCCGGCAGCCAGCAAGCCTGTTGTGGCCAGCTCGCCGGCACCCACGCCGGCCCCTGCGGCCCCGCCGCCGCCCTCGGCTGAGGTGCCGTTTTGAGTCTGTCCTCGGCCCGTCCCCTCGCGCCCGCGCGTTGGATCGGCATCCCGATGCTGCAGGTTGTTTTCTGGACCCTGATCTTTGCCATCCCGTTCCGGGTCTTCAGCCTTCAACTGCCTGAACCCGTCTTCTGTATGGTCCCGGTCTTCGCCTGGGCCGTGATCCGGCCTTCGATCCTGGCCCCCTTTGCCATTCTGATCCTTGGCGCCTTCCTGGACCTCTACTGGGGTGGCCCCATGGGGCTGTGGGCGGTGTCCCTGCTGATCGCCTATGGGACGACGCTCGCCTCCCGCAGCATGATGGTCGGTCAGAACCGGGCCATGATGTGGGGCTGGTTCGCCGTATCCTGTGCGGTGGCCATGGTCAGCGGCTTCCTGCTGACCCGTCTGGATGCCAAGGCCTCGCCCAGCCTGATCGCCGTGGCCTGGCAGTTTCTGGCCACCATTCTGCTCTATCCCTTTGCCCACCGGCTGGTGGATCGATTTGAGGATGCTGATGTCCGCTTCCGCTAGGGCGACGGGTCATGAGTGAACCCTCCATCTTCTTTTCAGAGGTGAATGAGCGGCAGGGTGTGTTCCATCGCCGCATGTTCCTGCTGGGCGGTCTGGCCGGGACGGGGCTTGCGGCCCTCGGCGGACGGCTTGCCCACCTGCAGCTCGTCGAAGCGGCCCGATACGAAAAGATGTCGGCCTCGAACCAGTTCAATTTCCGGCTGGTTCCCCCGCCCCGCGGGATCATCATTGACCGTAACGGCACGGTCCTGGCTTCCAACCGGCCCAATTTCCGTCTGCTGGTCAGCCGGGAAACGGACATGGATCCAGAAGCGACCATCAAGACCCTGGCCACCTTCGTACCCCTGGACAAGGCCCGTCAGGCGCGCCTGACCAAGGATCTGGCCCGGGCCCCCAAGCGCTCCCCCGTCGCGGTGATGGAGGATATGAGCTGGGAGCAGTTTGCGGCCATCAATGTCCGCGCCCCTGAACTGCCCGGCGTGACTGCAGACATGGGCGAGGTGCGGGTCTATCCCCATGGCGGGGCCTTTGCCCACGTCATCGGCTATGTGGCCAAGGTCAATAAGGAAGACCTGACGCCTGAAGGCCCCAATTCCGAAGCCATCATGCTGCACCCCGGCTTCCGGATCGGCCGCCAGGGCGTGGAAAAGGCCTTTGACCTGCAATTGCGTGGTCAGCCCGGAGCCCGCAAGGTCGAGGTGGATGCCAATGGTCGGGAGGTCCGCCAGGACTCCCGCGGGGACATTCCGGCCCGGGCGGGCAAGGAAATCCAGCTCAGCCTCGATGCCGATATCCAGACCCGGGCCCTTGAGGTCATGGGCGATGAGAGTGGCGCGGTGGTTCTGATGGACTGCAGGACGGGGGACCTGCTCTGCATGGTCTCGGCCCCCAGCTTTGACGCCAACCGGTTTGTCCGTGGCCTGTCTGGTCCCGACTATCGCGCCCTGTCGCAGTATGAGCGCAAGCCCCTGCTGGACAAGGTTCTGTCCGGGACCTATCCGCCCGGATCGACCTTCAAGCCGACGGTGGCCCTCGCCGCCCTTGAGGCCGGTGTTGATCCGGAACAGCGGGTCAACTGCACCGGCGGCTGGTTCTATGGCGGACGGACATGGCGGTGCTGGAAGCCAGGGGGCCATGGCTCGCAGAACATGCACGAGGCCATCAAGAACTCCTGCGATGTCTATTTCTACCAGACCGCCCTGAGGATCGGACCTGATCCCATCGCCGCAGCCGCCCACGCCATGGGCTTTGGCAAGACCTTCGACATCGGCATCCCGGGCCAGAAGGCAGGCATTGTCGGGTCGCGGGCCTGGAAACGGAAAGCCCTGAAACGCGAGCCTGTCTGGCAGCCGGGGGACTCGGTCTCCTACGGGATCGGGCAGGGCTATGTGAACGTCAATGCCCTGCAGCTGGCGGTCATGACTGCCAGGCTGGCCAATGGAAAAAAGGCCCTCAACCCTCGCCTGATCAAGTCGGTTGGCGGGGTTGAACGGCCCCGCGGCAATGCCGCGCCGGACCTGCCCTTCAAGCCGGAGCATATCGAATATGTCCGGGCCGGAATGGTGGCTGTGGCCAATGATGTGAGCGGGACCGCCTTTCGGCAGAGCCAGCTGGGACTGGGGGACGTCAAGATGGCCGGCAAGACCGGCACGGCCCAGGTCCGCAGCTATGACAATGTTGCCAACCGCAACAGTGCCAGCGTCCGCTGGCGGTTGAAGGACCACAACCTGTTCGTGGCCTTCGCCCCCTATGACGATCCGCGATATGCCCTGTCGGTCATCATCGAGCATGGTGGCCTTGGCGGCGCCACGGCCGCGGCCCCGCGGGCGCGGGAAGTCATGCGTGTGGCCCTGCTGAAGGATCCACAGGTGCGGGCCCGGATCGAACAACCCCTGCCCATGCCTGAACTTGGCCCGGAGAGCGGACTTGAGGGGGCAGCCCCTGCAGCTCCAAGTCTGGGCCAGTCCACCCCTCCCGTCATGCCCAAGGGGCCCAGACCATGACTGTCAGCGCCCTGACCCGTCCCGGTGAGCGGGATCGCCTGATCGTGAAGTTCAGCGAGGTCGACTGGCTTTTCTGTCTTGTGCTCTGCCTGATTGCCGGGGCCGGGTCCCTGATGATGTTCTCCATTGCGGGTTCTTCCTGGGAACCCTGGGCCGGCGCGCATCTGTTCCGGTTCGGTATTCTGTTCGCGGTGATGGTCGGTCTGGCCATGCTGGACCTGAGGGTCTGGTTCACCCTGGCCTATCCCGTCTATGGCGCAGGCCTTCTGCTGCTGGTGGCGGTGGAACTGTTCGGGGACGTCAGGATGGGGGCCCAGCGCTGGCTGGACCTGGGGGTGGTGAGTTTCCAGCCCTCGGAGATCATGAAGGTCGGCATCGTGCTGGCCCTGGCCCGGTTCTATCATTCCATTTCCGCAGACAATGCCCGGCTGTCCTGGTGGCTGCTGATCCCGGCGGCCATGATTGCGGCCCCGACCGTTCTTGTGGCCCACCAGCCTGACCTGGGCACGGCCATGCTGATCGCCATGACCGGTCTGGCTGTGGTGATCCTGGCCGGGCTGTCCTGGCGGGTGATTGCGGCCGGTGTTGCCGCCGCTGCCATCTCCATCCCGCCGATGGTGATGTTTGTGCTGCATGATTATCAG
>CAIYZB010000091.1 GCA_903930545.1 uncultured Alphaproteobacteria bacterium | reverse complement strand
TCCACCGCTTCGCGGTCCCCCTCCCCCAATGGGGGAGGAATTGAGCCGAGCTAATTGCTCCCCATCAGGGGAACTGTCAGCGAAGCTGAAAGAGGGGCCTAGGGCTGTCTGGCCTGCCATTCGGCCTTCAGCATGTCGCTGGTCTTGCGGCTCCCATCGGGGCTCCAGCCGGGCGGGCCCAGGACATAACCCAAAACTTCCCGGGGAGAGCGTGATTGCGAAACATCGCTGATCATTCCGATCCACTCATGAAAAACCGCCCGCAAGAGGTTGAAGTCGGACAGGTTTTTCACGATCCCGTATCGGCAGGGCTCTTCCTTGAGCTCCGCCTGGAATGTGCCGAACATTCGGTCCCAGATGATCAGGATGCCGGCATAGTTCCGGTCCAGATATCGCGGGTTGCGGGCATGGTGGACCCGGTGATGGGACGGGGTGTTGAACACCGCCTCGAACCAGCGGGGCATGCGGTCGATGGCCTCTGTGTGGATCCAGAACTGGTAGACCAGACTGATGCCCTTCTGGATGGCCAGCATGGCCGGGGGAAAGCCCAGGAGGGACAGGGGCAGCCAGACAATCCAGGTGCCAACCCATTCGCTGGTCCAGGTCTGCCTCAGGGCCGTGGAGAGATTATAGTGCTGAGAGGAGTGGTGATTTACGTGGGCCACCCACCAGATCCGCCGCTCATGGCTCAGCCGGTGGAAGACGTAATAGGCTAGGTCCTCGAGGAAAAAGATCGCCACCCAGGCCCAGATGGCCGTCATGGGTATATCGAACAGCCGGTGCTCCCAGACCCAGACGGCCGTCGCAAAACCAGCGCCACCGATCAGCAGCCCCGAGGCCGTCGAGCCCAGCCCCATGAAGAGGGAGACCGCACTGTCGCGGGCCTCATACTCCGCCTTGGCCTTGCCCAGCTTGCCCAGGGCGATCTCGATGATGATGGCCAGAACGAAGAAGGGCACAGCCAGATTGACCACGCTGAAGCCCGCATGAATCGGATCGGGGCTGGTCATGCGGCATCTCCCACAGGGGGCCAGTTCGCCAGGGCCAGTCGAGCCCGGGGGGCAGTGATATCCTTCAGGGTCAGATGGACCACTCCGTCCCGGAAGGGCGCGGCCAGAGCCTCGCTCCAGGCCAGATCCCTGGCCACATAGGCATCACCCACTTCGCACAGGATCAGGGCGCGATCACCGCTGCGGGCCAGGACTCCGCGGCCGTCAACAGCCACCCAGACCTGATCCAGAACCTCCCCCGGAAATTCCTCATCGAGAAGGACGCGGGCGCGGGCCTCAACCAGGGGAGTCATGGGCCGGGCAATCCGCGCCCAGGCTGCCAGACCGACCAGCAGGGCCACGGCAAGCCCGGAGGCCAGGAACTGAAGAATGAAACCCTTGTCCAAAATCATCGCCCCCCGGAGGATCTAGGGTGGCGAGGCGCAGCCTCAGGGTCAAGGGTGGGTTGCGCTTGCGGGGTGACGTCCAGGGACAGGCCTGTGCTATCAATGCACAAAGCCCCGGCATGACCGGGGAGTCAGTCGGAGACGCTACCTTGCATCAAGCCGTGATCGCGGCCACGGGCCTCTACACCCCGCCGGAAACCCTGACCAATGCCGAACTTGTTGCGGCCTTCAATGCCTATGTCGCCAAGTTCAATGACGACAATGCCGCCGCCATAGAGGCCGGCGAGGCCGCTGCCATGACCCCCTCCTCCGAGGAATTCATCGTCAAGGCCTCGGGCATCAAGTCCCGCTATGTCATGGCCAAGGCCGGTCTGGTGGATCCTGACCTGATGCGTCCGGTGATTCCGGAACGGCCCAATGACCAGGTCTCCATCATGGCCGAGATCGGTGCGGCGGCAGCCCGCGACGCCATTGCACGCTGGGGCAAGGACGCCAGCCAGATCGACGCGGTCATCTGTGCCGCCTCAAACATGCAGCGGGCCTATCCGGCCATGGCCATCGAGATCCAGCAGGAGCTGGGCATCGAGGGCTTCGGCTTTGACATGAATGTCGCCTGTTCCTCGGCCACCTTCGGCATCAAGACGGCGGTGGACTACATCACCTCCGGCTCGGCCCGGGCGGTTCTGGTGGTCAATCCGGAAATCACTTCCGGCCACCTGAACTACCAGGATCGCGACAGCCACTTCATCTTTGGCGATGTAGCCACGGCGATCATTGTCGAACGCGCAGATCTGGCCGAAGGCGGCTGGGACGTCCTGGGCACCCGGCTGAAGACCGTGTTCTCCAACAATATCCGCAACAATTTCGGCTTCCTGAACCGTGCTGCCCCTGAGGGCAACGGTGCCGCCGACAAGCTGTTCGTTCAGGAAGGCCGCAAGGTCTTCCGCGAGGTGGTGCCCATGGTCTCGGAGATGATCTCCACCCATGCCGCCGACCTGGGCATCGACACCACCCAGCTGAAGCGCATGTGGCTGCACCAGGCCAATATCAACATGAACGACATGATCGGCCGCAAGGTCCTGGGCCGCGATCCCAGCCCGGAAGAGAATGTCATCATCCTGGACGAGTTCGCCAACACCTCCTCGGCGGGCTCCATCATCGCCTTCCACAGGGCCCACGAGGATTTCCAGTCCGGTGAGCTCGGCCTGATCTGCTCCTTCGGCGCGGGCTATTCGGCCGGCACCGTCTTCGTGAAGAAGCGCTAGACCAGACCCTGGATCAGGGCCGCCTTGCCCCGGGTATAGGCGGCCCGATCCTTTGGATAGCGGGCCGCCAGTTCCTCCTTGAGGGCCTGATAGGTTTGCCTGGCCTCAGGGTCCGAGCGCAGCCTGTCGCGGAATGCGAGGCAGACCTGCCACCTCTCCCCCTCATGCTCGACAAAATGAGCCAGGTGGGTCCGGTCCCGGCCGAGGCCAAAGACATGGTGGCCCGCCACCCCGGCGTGGGGGGCGAATTCATAGCCCAGGGATTCCATGGCCTCGATCTGATCCAGGGCATCCTCAAGCTTCCGGACCCCGATCAACAGATCGATCACCGGCTTGGCCTTGAGGCCAGGCACCGAGGTGCTGCCATAGTGCTCGATGGCAAGTATGGCTGGCCCAAGCGCCGTTCTGATCCGGCGGGCCTCCGCCTCGAACAGGCAAGGCCACAACGGATCAGCATCCATCAGGAAGACCGTTCCAGACGGCAGGCCCGGCAGGGGACTCACGGCACGGTGGCAGCCACAGGAGCCGTGGGAACGGCCACCGGAGCCGCAGGCACCGGTGCCGGATGGGCGGCCTTCCAGTCCATGGCCATGCGGATGCGGTTACCCACCGCCGGATGGTCATAGAACAGGACCTCTTCAAGTTTCGAGGGGGTCGCGGCGCGATATTCGATGGTCTTGGCGAGAGCCCGGGCCAGACCGTCCGGCTCGTTCACCCGCTCAAGGGAGAACTTGTCGGCATTGGTCTCGGCGACCCGGGTGATGGATGACGTGATGGGGGTCGCCAGCAAGGCCAGGACCGCCAGGATGATCGAGATCACCGGATAGCCCGCCGCATCTCCGATGCCCTGGATATCCCGGGCACCGAGCAGGGCGGCAACCTTCGGGAACAGCTTGTCGATCAGGAAGAAGGCCACGAGGCCCAGGATCCCGAAGACGGCGGCAAAGCCCATGACGTCATTGTGCTTGTAATGACCCATTTCGTGGCCGACCACGGCACGAACCTCGGCCAGATCCGCATCCTTCTTGAACATGACATCGCTCATGGCCACACGGGCGGTGCTGCCCAGGCCCGAGACATTGGCCGTATAGCGGTTGGACTGTTTCGAGCCGTCATAGATGAAGATCTTGTCGCTGGGCACGCCATTGGCCTTGGCCATGGCGACAACCGCCTCCCGGACTGGACCGGGCGGGGCCGGGGTATATTCGTTGAAGATGGGCTCGAGGAAGACCGGAGCCAGGACCATCAGGGCCATGAAGAAGGCCGAAACCGTCAGGCCACCCCACAGCCACCAGGTCTTGGGTGCCTTGCGGATCAGGAAATAGAGGCCGCCCAGCAGAGGCAGAATGATGACGGAATTGATCGCCGTGATAAGGGCCCACTCCCCGAACCAGCCGGCAAAGGACTGGCTGGTCAGGCCGTAGGCGCTCTCCCGCCACCAGTCGGAATAGACATTCCAGGGCAGAGCCAGAACACCCTCGATCAGGGCGCTCACCGCCAGGATGGCCAGAACACCGCGAACCGGCTTGCCGGCCAGACCGTTGCGGATCCGCACCAGAATGCCGGACTTCAGAACCATCCAGGAGATCGCGATCGCGATCACCGTGCCCCAGAGCAGAAGCCAGTGGCCGCCTTGGGTATAGGCCGTGGCCTTGGCATGGGCCTCAGGCGTCAGAATGGACAGATAGTCCGCCGTGGCCTTGGCGGGATCAAAGGATGACATCTTGCGCTCCCCAGCATGAGCCGGAAAAGGGCCAGATTTTCCAAGTCTTGGCCAGAGCCCGGTCGATTAATTCGCAGACAGGTCTCGTTGCCTCCCCAGGCGTTGTGTCCCTCAAGTCTTGGCTCTAGCCTCTGCTCATGGATCAGGAACCGCCCGCGCCAACACCCAAGGGGGTTGCCTATCTGGCCTTCACCGAGATGTGGGAGCGGTTTTCCTTCTATGGCATGCAGGCGATCCTGCTGCTCTACATGGTGGACT
This sequence comes from uncultured Alphaproteobacteria bacterium, assembly GCA_903930545.1. Lineage (GTDB taxonomy): Bacteria > Pseudomonadota > Alphaproteobacteria > Caulobacterales > Caulobacteraceae > Phenylobacterium. The sequence continues at coordinate 966 of CAIYZB010000091.1, read as the reverse complement.
AGGCCCTGACACCGGGGCATATCGAAACTATTGTCGGGATGGACGGGTTTCGCCAGAGCCTCGAGGCCGTCTTCGGCCCCATGACCACCCAGGCCCTCGCCTACCAGATCTTCGGCCTCTATGGCGGGCTGGTCTATCTGACCCCCATCATCGGCGGCTGGCTGGGAGACAATGTCATCGGTCAGACCCGGGCCGTGGTCCTTGGGGGCATCCTGATGATGGCGGGTCACCTGATGATGGCCTTCGAAGCCGCCCTCCTGCCCGCGCTTCTGCTCCTGATCCTCGGCAGCGGGGCCCTGAAGGGCAATATCTCGGCCCAGGTCGGGGCGCTTTATGCCCCGGGAGACCCGGGGCGGACCCGGGCCTTCAGCCTCTATAATGTCGCCATCAATGTCGGAGCCTTTGTCGCCCCCCTCGCTGTTGGCGGCCTTGGGGAAGTCTATGGCTGGAGCCTGGGCTTTGGCCTTGCCGCCGCCGGGATGCTGATCGGCCTGATTGTCTATCTGTCGGGCCTGAAGCACCTGCCCCCAGACACCCACAGGCCCGATGCGGACAAGCCCCGCCAGCCCCTTACAGCCGCAGATGTCCCCGTCCTTTGGGGTCTGGCCGGGGTGCTCGTCGCCGGGACCTTCTTTTCCACGGTCTATGCCCAGGAATTCGCGGTCTTCAATGTCTGGGTCCGCGAGGCCGTTCAGAGGCAGGCCTTTGGTTATGATGTCCCGGTGACCTGGTTCACCGCCCTGGACGGATTTTTCTGCATTACCCTCACCCCGATCTTCCTGCGGTTCTGGCGACATCAGGCTGAACGGGGTCGCGAGCCGACGGATCTGGGCAAGATCGGCTGGGGCAGTCTGATGGGGACCGCGGGCTGCCTATGCCTGACGGCCGCCTCGGCCCTGGCCCAGGACGGGTGCTGGTGGATCATCCGGTGATGGTACGGGCAGCAGGCCATCCAGGTGGACACAG
>CAIYZB010000090.1 GCA_903930545.1 uncultured Alphaproteobacteria bacterium | reverse complement strand
TTCCATGAGGACGGGGTGCGGGTCTTCGAGGCCAAGCCCCTCCAGGCCTTCTGCCGCTGTTCTCAGGAACGGATCGAGAGCGTGCTCGCCTCCTTCGAGGCAGCAGAGCGGGAGGACATGGTGGAGGACGACGGCCTGATCCGCGTGACGTGCGAATACTGCTCAACCACCTATGAGGTGAGGCCCTCAGCCATCAGCTGAGGACCTCGACTTCTCACAATCAGTTGCCGTCCAGGGCGCGGCTGACATCGCGGCTGAGGTCGCCGATGCCTTCCAGCCCGACGGAGATCCGGACCCAGCCCTCGGTAAGGCCGATCTTCAGACGCTCTTCCTCGCCCATGGACCTGTGGGTGGTGGTGGAGGGGTGGGTCGCCATGGACTTGGCGTCGCCGAGGTTGTTGGAAATGTCGACGATGGCCAGCTTGTCGAGGAAGTTCCAGGCGGCCTCCCGGGTACCGACGTCAAAGGCCACGACGGTACCGCCGCCGGTCATCTGACGCTTGACGATCTCGGCCTGGGGGTGATCCGCCCGGCCAGGATAGACGCAAGCTCGCACTCTGGGATGGTCGGCGATCAGATCGGCCAGCCGTGCGGCATTTTCCGTCTGGCGGGTGACCCGAAGTTCCAGGGTCTCTAGGCCCTTCAGGAGGATCCAGGCATTGAAGGGCGACAGAGCCGGGCCTGTGTGACGGATGATGTCCTTGTAGGACTCATTCATCAGGGCCTCGGCCCCGAGGATCGCCCCGCCCAGGACCCGGCCCTGACCGTCGATATGCTTGGTCGCCGAATAGACCACGATATCGGCCCCCAGGGTCAGGGGCTTCTGGAAGATCGGGGTGGCAAAGACATTGTCCACGATCAGCTTGGCCCCGGCCGCATGGGCGATGTCGGCCACGGCCTGGATGTCGGTGATTTCCAGCAGGGGATTGGCCGGGCTTTCCACCAGGAAGACCTTGGTATTGGGGCGCACGGCGTTCTTCCAGGACTCAAGGTCAATGGCATCCACGACTGTGGTCTCGACCCCGAAGCGGGGCAGCCACTCCGACAGGATCCAGCGGCAGGACCCGAACAGGGCCCGGCCCGCCACCACATGGTCGCCGGCTTTCAGCAGACCCTGCATGGCCACATGGACCGCCGCCATGCCAGAGGCCGTGGCCTTGCAGACATCAGCCCCTTCCAGCAGGGCCAGGCGGTTTTCGAACATCTGGGTCGTGGGGTTGCCGAAGCGCTGATAGATGAAGCCCGGCGAGGTCCCGGCGAAGCGGTCGTCCGCGGCCTGGGCGTTTTCGTAGGAAAAGCTCTGGGTCAGAAACAGGGCTTCGGAGATCTCGCCATAGCCGGAGCGGTCCATACCGCCGCGCACAAGACGGGTTTCAACTTCCCAATCGCGCGGATCTTCGGACATCGGAATTCCCTTTCTGATTGCAGCTTGAGGTGCCCACCCGCCCCCACGGGGCCTGATTGCGTCACCTTTCGCGGCCTCGCTTGAACGCCACCGGCCGGTTCGGGTCAAGGCTCCTGGCTCGCCGCAGGGCTGAATCGCCTTCCGAATTGCATTTTGCAGGGATTAGCTCCCCACAGAAGCGCCTTTCGGGGAACGGGAATTCCACCTGACCGGTCGGGCGCGATAATCAAGACCCGGAGCACCCGACCGGCCAACGGTCGGGGTCAAGCGCCGGGGACGCGGGAGAAAACGAAATGCCTCTGCTCGGCCTCTTCAAGCTGGTGGGCCTTGTCCTCACCCTTCTCGGCCTGGTCTTTGTGGTCGTGGGCTTTGCCCCGGCGGCCATGGCCAGCATGGTTCCTGCCAAGTTCGTTCTGGTCGAGGGCTTTGCCCAGTCGGTCAGCCTGCTGGGCATGGGGGCCATGGTCTATCTGCTGGCGGAAATCGCCGGAAAGCGGCCTGCCAAGTCCTACTGATCAGTCGGGACATCCCCCGGCTTGCATTCACCGAATGGGGCGGCGACTGTCCGGCCCATGAGTGAGCACCTGCCTGAGGGGATTCTCCCCTGCCAGTCCATTGATGACCTGATCGCCACCGGGGCCTTGACCGCGGTTACGGCCTTTGATGCCGATCAGGTGCAGCCCGCCAGTCTCGACCTGCGCCTCGGGGCCCGGGCCTGGCGGATCAGGGCCTCCTTCCTGCCCCGCCCCGGGCGGACGGTGGCCGACCGCATGGCGGATGTGGCCATGCACGAGCTCGACCTCACCCGGGGCGCGGTCCTGGAAAAGGGCTGTGTCTATATTGCCGAGGTCCAGGAGCGTCTGGCCCTGCCCAGGGGGGTTTCCGCCCGGGCCAATCCCAAGAGCTCCACGGGCCGGGTGGATGTCTTTGTGCGCCTGCTCACCGATCACCAGCCGGCCTTTGACGATGTGGCCGAGGGCTATACCGGCCCCTGCTATATCGAGATCGCCCCCCAGACCTTTTCCATCCTGGTGCGCTCCGGCACGCGGCTGAACCAGCTTCGCCTCAAACGCGGGGCCCCGCCGAAACTGGCGACCCGCAGTGTCGGGGTCGACCTCTCGGACGGCATTGCCGGGTTCAGGGCACGCCGCCATGCCGGGGTCGTGGATATGGACAAGGTGGATGGCCACGATCCGCACAATTTCTGGGAACCCCTGGTGCCCAATCGCGGAGAGCTCCTGCTCGATCCCGGCGAGTTCTACATCCTGGCCTCCAAGGAGGCGGTGGAGATCCCGGTCCTCGAGGCCGCCGAAATGACCCCGATCGATCCCTCGGTAGGAGAATTCCGCGTCCACTATGCCGGCTTCTTCGATCCGGGCTTTGGCACGGCGGAGGCCGGCGGTGTCGGGTCCCGCGGGGTGCTTGAGGTGCGCAGCCACGAGACCCCCTTCCTGCTGGAAGACGGCCAGGTGGTTGCACGCCTGATCTACGAACCCCTGACCGCCAAACCCTCACGGCTCTATGGCGAGGGCGGCAGTCACTATCAGCGTCAGGGCCTGAAGCTCTCCAAGCACTTCCGCGATTGGGGCGTTTAGGCGCTTTCGCGCTTGTAGATCGAGCGCTTCGGGCTGGCCATGACCCGGCGCAGCATGGGCTCGAAGGCCTCCAGCGGCATGGATTCATAGGCCGGATCGAAGCTGTTCTGGTCATAGAGGTGGCAGAACTGGGCGGTATACTCAAAGTCCGGATGGCCGCGGAACTGCTCGCGCATGTCCCGGTCCAGACCCAGATAGTGGAAGAAATAATAGCCCTGGAAGATGCCGTGCTTGTCCAGCATCCAGTGGTTCCGCTCCGAGACATAGGGCTTCAGGATCACCGCCCCGATCTCGGCGTGGTTGGACGGGCCCAGCAGGTCGCCGATGTCGTGGAGCAGGGCGCAGACGACATATTCCTCGTCGCGGCCGTCCTTGAAGGCCCGGGTGGCGGTCTGCAGGCTGTGTTCCAGACGATCCACAGGATAGCCGCCGGTATCTTCCTTCAGCTGCTTCAGATTGGCGATCAACCGATCCGGCAGGGCGCGGGAAAAGGGGGCTGAGCCCTTGATGATGGCGCCCCAGTCTTCCTGGGTGCCCTCGACCATGGCCGTGAACTGGGCCTTTGCGTGAATTTCGCCGTCCGCCATTGTCTCTCTCCCCGGAGTTTATGGGCCCATGGTGCCGCCAGAAGCCAACAAGGTCAAACCACCCCCTTGGCCCAGGGGCCTCATCTCGCTATGTTCCGCCCCCGATCGCCAAGGCGACCCGGATGCGGCCGTAGTTCAGAGGTAGAACGTCAGCTTCCCAAGCTGAATGTCGGGGGTTCGATTCCCCCCGGCCGCTCCAATTTACGCCCCTTGATATAGCCCAAGTCTCTCAGGCCCCTTTGGGCTTAGGCTCCGATCCTGTTCCGGGGAGATACGGCGTGGCTGAGAGTTTTACGCCCAAATGGCTGACGGTCTGGCGCGAGGGCTATGGCTGGGGGGACTTCAGGGCCGATGCCTTGGCGGGACTCACCGTAGCTATTGTCGCCCTGCCTCTTTCCATGGCCATTGCCGTGGCTTCAGGGGTGACGCCGGATCGCGGGCTCTATGCCGCTATCATCGGCGGGTTCCTGGTCTCGGCCCTGGGGGGCAGTCGCTTCCAGATCGGGGGACCAGCCGGGGCCTTTATCATCCTGGTGGCCTCCACCGTCGCCGTTCACGGGGTGGATGGCCTGATCCTGGCGACCCTGCTGTCCGGGCTGTTCCTGACAATCCTGGGTGTGACCCGGGCCGGCAGCCTGATCCGCTTCATTCCCCATCCCGTGACGGTGGGCTTCACGACCGCCATTGCCGCAACGATCCTGGCCAGCCAGCTGAAGGACCTCATGGGTCTGGTCCTCACCGTGCCGGAGCCCGGGCCCCTTTTGCCCAAGCTTCAGGTCCTGTGGGAGGCGGGAGATACCTTCAGCCTGTCCGCCCTGGTCCTTGGTCTCTGCGTGGCGGGTCTGGTGGCGGTGATGCGGGCCTGGCGGCCGCTCTGGCCCAATATGTTGCTGGCTCTGGGTCTGGCGGCCTTGGCCAGCCAGGTTCTGCATCTGCCTGTGGAGACCATAGGCGAGCGGTTTGGCGACATGCCTCGAGGTCTGCCCATGCCGCGCCTGCCCGAGATCACCCTTCAGGCGGTCCTGGCCATCCTGCCCACGGCCCTGGCCTTTACCCTGCTGGGGGGCATCGAGAGCCTGTTATCCGCCGTGGTCGCAGACGGCATGACCGGGCGTCAGCACCGTTCCAGTCTCGAACTGGTGGCTCAGGGTGTTGCCAATGTCGGCTCGGCCCTGTTTGGCGGTATGCCCGTGACGGGGACCATTGCCCGCACGGCCACCAATGTCCGGGCCGGCGCGCGCGGGCCAGCCGCCGGTATGCTGCATTCAGTCTTCCTGCTGGTCTTCCTGTGGGTGGCGGCGCCCCTGGCGGGCTATATTCCACTTCCGGGTCTTGCCGGGGTGCTGTTGCTGGTGGCCGCCAATATGGTGGAACGCAGCGAGATCGCGCGATATCTCCGACACCTGCCCAGCGGCGTGATCCTGATCGCCACTTTCGGCCTGACGCTTGCCCGGGACCTGGTAACCGGGATCATCGCAGGCTGTGCCCTGGCCCTGATTTTCCACCTTTTTCGCCGGATTGATCCCGATCAAGGGCAGGTGTCTCACTGAAGCCTAGGGTCTGACCATAGCTTTGGAGGAGACACCATGTCTGGTCAGCACGCCTATCTCGCCCTCGTCGTCACCGGGTTTTCGAGCTTCATGATCGTCCTGGCCCTGGGCTCGGCCTTTACCTGGATGGCCCCCAAGACCTCGAAATAGGGTCAGGCAGGGTTCAATTGCTCGCCCTCGGGGGAGCTGCCACCTCGATGGGGTGGCTGAGGGGGCCTTTGAGCCCCCTTTTCTTGGCACTGACGACCCAGGCCATAACCCCTCAGTCCCTTCGGGCCAGCTTCCCCGATGGGGGCGCAATTGCGGGCTCGCCATCGCCCCCACGCCCAGATTTCCCGGACGTCCCCAGCTCACCTCCGACGGGCTTGACCTGCATCAAGGCCAGATCATGGCCATCGGCGCATTCCGGTCTGGAACCTTGGGAAAGAGTCGCGGGGGACGATGAAAAACTTAACTGACCAGAAGAGCGCACCGCTCGATGTGGTCCTGCTCTATGTCGTGGTCTGTCTGGGTGCATTGGGCACCTTGCTGGCCACAGCCTTTTCGAATGACCACCTGTTCCGCCTGCATGGCTGGGTAGGGATCATAGCCTTTGTCCTCGCTGCAGGCGTGATGACCGTTGGCATATCCTGGGGGCGGTTCAGATCGCCTCAGACGGAATATGAGGACGGCGTCGTCAGGGCCGGGGTGATTGCCACCATGTTCTGGGGGTCTGTCGGCATGCTGGTGGGGGTGGTGATTGCCGCCCAGCTGGCCTGGCCGAGCATCTTCTACTTCCCGGACTTCGGTTTCCTAAACTTCGGACGTCTGCGACCCCTGCATACCTCAGGGGTGATCTTCGCCTTTGGCGGCAATGCCCTGCTCTGCACCTCCTTCTATGTGGTGCAGCGGACCTGCCGGGCGCGCCTGGCCGGGGGGATCTGGCCGTGGTTCGTGTTCTGGGGCTATCAGCTGTTCATCGTTCTGGCGGCCACCGGCTATCTGGCCGGGATCACCCAGTCCAAGGAATATGCCGAGCCTGAATGGTATATCGACCTGTGGCTGACCATTGTCTGGGTCGCCTATCTGCTGGTCTTCCTCGGCACGATCTGGAAGCGCAAAGAACCCCACATCTATGTGGCCAACTGGTTCTATCTGGCCTTCATCATCACTGTGGCCATGCTGCATGTGGTGAACAATCTGTCCCTGCCCATCAACTGGCTCGGCCACACCAGTTATCCGGTGTTTGCCGGCGTTCAGGGGGCTCTGGTCCAGTGGTGGTACGGCCACAATGCGGTGGGCTTCTTCCTCACCGCCGGCTTCCTGGCCATGATGTACTACTTCGTCCCGAAGCGCGCTGAGCGGCCAGTCTATTCCTACCGCCTGTCCATCGTTCACTTCTGGTCGCTGATCTTCATCTACATCTGGGCCGGTCCCCACCACCTGCACTATACGGCCCTGCCGCAATGGGCCCAGACCCTGGGCGCGACCTTCTCCATCATGCTCTGGATGCCCAGCTGGGGCGGCATGATCAACGGTCTGATGACCCTGTCTGGGGCCTGGGACAAGCTTAGGACCGATGCTGTCCTGCGGATGATGGCTGTGGCCGTTGCCTTCTACGGCATGTCCACCTTTGAAGGCCCGCTGATGTCCATCCGGGAGGTCAATGCCCTCTCCCACTATACCGACTGGACCATCGGCCATGTGCACTCCGGTGCCCTGGGCTGGGTCGGCTTCATCAGCTTCGGGGCCATCTATTGCCTGGTTCCCTGGCTTTGGAAGAAGGACCGCCTCTATTCCGACCGCCTGGTGGAATGGCACTTCTGGATCGCGACCACGGGCATCCTGCTCTACATCGCGGCCATGTGGGTCTCGGGCATCATGGAAGGCCTGATGTGGCGCGAATACACGCCCCAGGGCTTCCTCGCCAACAGCTTCGTCGAGACCGTTTCGGCCAAGCACGTCGAGAACATCATCCGGACCATCGGGGGGCTCATGTACCTCACCGGCACCCTGATCATGTCCTACAACCTGTGGCGCACGGTTCGCCTGCCCGGCCCAGTGGCCGGTGAGGTCCCCGTTCCCGCCTCTGCCAAGCCCGCGATCGCGTGAGGGGGGAGCCATGTTCAAAAGTCACGGAAATCTCGAACGTCACTCCATCCTGCTTCTGCTCAGCATCCTTGTGGTGGTGGCCATAGGCGGTATCGTGGAGATCACGCCGCTCTTCTATCTGGAGAGCACCATCGAGGAGGTGGACGGGATGCGTCCCTACACCCCCCTCGAGCTCGAAGGGCGTGACATCTATGTCCGGGAGGGCTGCTATGTCTGCCATTCTCAGATGGTCCGTCCCCTGCGCGACGAGGTGGAACGCTACGGTCACTACAGCCTCGCTGCCGAAAGCATGTATGACCGCCCGTTCCAGTGGGGCTCGAAGCGCACAGGTCCGGATGTGGCGCGGGTTGGCGGCAAGTATTCCGACGCCTGGCACCGCGACCACCTGATCAATCCCAGGTCGGTGGTGCCGGAATCGGTGATGCCTCCCTACGCCTTCCTGGCCAAGAAGGAGCTGAACCTCGAGGACGTCGAGGCAAAGCTGGCCACCATGACCAAGCTCGGCGTGCCCTATACCCAGGACATGATCGACAATGCCAAGGTCGACCTGGTGGCCCAGTCCGATCCCTTCTCGGCCGACGGGACCAAGTTGAAGGCACGCTATGGCGAAAAGGTCGTCGCGCGTGACTTCGACGGCAACCCGGAAGCTCTGACGGAGATGGATGCTCTCATCGCCTATCTGCAGATGCTGGGAACCCTCGTGGACTTCAGCACCTACAAGGCCGATGCGCCGGAGAACCTGCGATGAGCGGCCTGACCTATGAAACCGTGGCCAAGTTCGCCCAGCAGGGAGGCACGCTCTACTTCGCAGCGATCTTCCTTGCGGGCCTGGCCTACGCCCTGTGGCCGAAGAACGGCGAGACCTTCAGCCGCCTGGCCCAACTGCCGCTCGAGGATGCGGAGTTAACCAATGACTGAGCGCGAAACCGACGAAATCTCGGGCGTTGAAACCACCGGCCACGAGTGGGACGGGATCCGGGAACTGGACAATCCGCTGCCACGGTGGTGGCTGTGGGTCTTCTACATCTGCATCGCCGTGGCCATTGGCTACTGGGTGCTGTTCCCGGCCTGGCCGGGCCTGACCTCCTATACCAAGGGCACCCTTGGTCAGTCTGACCGCGCGGCTGTGGCCCAGGACCTGAAGGGTCTTCAGACCCTTCGTGGGGCTGAAGCCGCCAAGCTCAAGACCGCCAGCCTGGCGGAGATCGAGGCCAATCCTCAACTCCAGGCCTATGCCCTGGCCGTTGGCCAGTCGGTATTCGGCGACAACTGCGCCACCTGCCACGGCACGGGCGGCACCGGGGGCAAGGGTTATCCCAATCTGCGGGATGACGTCTGGCTCTGGGGCGGAACCCTGGACGATATCCATCACACTCTGAACGTGGGTATCCGCTCGGAAAATCCCGAGACCCGGTTTTCCCAGATGCCGGCCTTCGGCAAGGACCAGCTCCTGACCACCGCCGAGATCAGTGACCTGACGGAATATGTCGTGGCCCTGTCCGGACGTAAGGCCAATGCCAATGCCGTGGCCCGCGCGACCCCGGTCTATGTGGCCCAGTGCGTGGCCTGTCACGGCGCAGAAGGTAAGGGTGACCCGCTCCAGGGGGCTCCGAACCTGACGGATGCCGACTGGCTCTATGGCTCCAGCCGAGCCGAGATCAACGGACAGATCGTCAATGGCCGAGCGGGCGTCATGCCCACCTGGCAGGCGCGTCTGTCTCCGGAAACCATCAAGGCCT